>CAMLDK010000062.1 GCA_946478995.1 uncultured Candidatus Saccharibacteria bacterium
GAAAGAGGGTTTCCGTTAGCATCCTCGAAAGATTTGGTAAGAACCAGCTTACCTGTAGGTGTTTTATTAGGAGTCTCAGGTGGACTTGTTGTCTTTCGTCCTTTAAGAGCAAAGTTAGAACATTTCTTAGGTGTTTCAATAGCAACCGTTACAGTTCCGCCGCCTTTTTTAGGAAGTTCAGCTTCTAAACACCAAGCTGGTGCGCCTTTACCTCTATATCTAGGGTCGGCGAAAGTTACATTATTAACTACACTTGGACCGTTTAAGCCATAGGTCATCTTCTGGAAATGTTCTCCGACTTTAGTTCTACAACTTTCAGCTTCGCCTTTGCGGGCAGCTTGAATTAGAGCACCACGCTCACGCTTATTAAAGCCAAGCAATCTAAGAGCCTGCTTACCTTTAGGGGAAGTTATGTTTCTAATGAATTCAACTTCTGTCTTAGCGCCACCTTCAAAAAGTGGGTCGCCGCCAAGATGAGACCATGTGTATCCCTTGGCCGCTTCTGCGAAAACACCACTGGCAGCAGCGGCAACTCCTAGGCCGGCTACAGCTTTAGATATTTTAGGATGTTTCTTAACAATATTACCTATACGATCTGCTATGCTTGTGAAAAAGCCTGGGGCCTTTTTGGATTCATCTTCTATCTTTTTCTCGGAAGATGCATCAGCAGGAGCAATAAAACCTGAATCCCTTGCTTCCATCTCATATAGACCTTCTAGGTCTTCTACTTCAGGATCACCGGCAGGAAGACGGCTTTCCGGACTATCCGGATCCACGGCCGTAGTTGCCTTGCCTTCTTGTCCCCATGAGTCGACAATTGCCTGCTCACGCTCAGTTAATGCTAGAGGATCAGGCTGATCCATAGCGTCTTTTGCTTCCATAGAGCCAACAGGTGCGGCCTCAGGAAGGTATAAACCGACTTCAGGGCTAAAACCTAATGTCATTTCTCGTTCTTGTATAGCTGCTAGAGCTGTCATAAAATATTCTCCCACTTAGTTTCTTAATAAAACTCCCACCCATTTAGGTGTTCCTTCTAATATATCACATGAGTTATTTTTTGTCAAGCATATTTTATAATAATTCTTTTTATGCTTATTGGCAGATCGTATTAGGGCCGTTTATACCTATATGCCAGTGTGCTGCGGAGCCGGAGTGTCCCTCATCACCAGGACCTAGAAGCTGGGCCGATTCGCCGTTTCTCCTCAGAACACGGGAGAAAACACCTAGGAGTTTTTTAGTACCCGGAGCTTTACCGTTGAATCTCATTAAATCGGCGCCTCGTCCCATCCAGTGGTCCGAACAGGTGACATGATCGGCGCCAGTAAGGTAATTTACTTTAAATCTCATGATAAGAGATGCTTTATATAGAGTTTCCAGCAATGATTTCTTTATCTTCACGCACGCGCCCGGTATCTTATCAATCGGTGCGCATTTTCCCTTACGGGCCAAGTCTATATCATGATGTGCTGACGGACTGGCGCTGATCCGGCCGTCTTTACCTTTGCGAAGCTCGTTTATAAGCTTTGTAGCGTAATATCTTGCGGTTTTATGCTTAGGAACAGGTAAAAGATTATCGTCTCTACCTTTATTCTTGCCTTCATGTTTACCGCCGCCGCCATTCTCGTTTCCCCCGTTCTGACCCGGATTTTCAGGCTGAGAAGGTTGGTCTTCGGAACCGGCCGGAGGCTCATAGCTGCAGTCGGATTCCACGCTATCTTCGCAAGGAGCTGTTGAAGCTGAGGCTTCGGTGCTTTTGGCACCGGCTGTAGGACTGCCGACTTTAGCGGCAGGAACTTCGCTACCCACCGGAGCGGCGTGAGCAGTTTCAGCCGTTACAGCGCCAAAGGTACCGACCGCTCCCAGGGCAACGCCAAAGGTCAGGCCGGGATGCTCGCCGATAAAACCGGATAATTTCGACATGAAACCGGGGTCTGACTCAGCAGAATCTGCTTCAAAGGTATCTGTTTCCTGTCGGTTCAGCTCGACTATCTCTTCAGCGGCAGCCTGTCCGCCAAGCTTGGCATGTATCGCATAAGTCTCGCTGCCCGGACCCACGTAACCGTCGGCCACAATAGTTTCAGGTAGCCCAGAATCAAAAAACGGCTCAATAGTTGGGATGGCAGGTATAGTAGCCTGTTCCATCAAAGAAGCTTGTCCCATCATCTCAGGACTTTGAGCCGGTAAGGCTTCCGGGTTTCCTATATTTGCATCATATATAGCCATATTATTCCAAAATCCCTATTATTTCTTATAGGTGAAGGTCCAGAGCTTGCCGATTCCTTTTCTTTTCAATGAAGAGGCGCTCCACCCGCGGCTCTCGCTATCCCCGCTATAACCTCTACCGTTCGGATCAGCTATGCGGAAAAGTCCGTTTTTGAACCTTTTAAGCACCATATAATGTCCTGCTTGGGTAAAGTGGCCGGAGCCAGGAAGCGCATGAACTATGACTAAACCTCCATTCAAAAGGGCTTTCTTTGCCTGTTGAAACCTGCTGGCACCATCAAATCCTTTTACTTTCAAATCCCAGCGTTTACCCATTTCAAAGAAAGCTCCAGGAGATGTACCGGTATTGCCCGGGCTATACCACTGCGGGCTTATTGCATCAGTGACAGTACCGGGAGTTATGTGTCTGTTGCCTTTCATAGTAGCGCCGGTCATCGCAAGCGCATCAGGGCCACAGCCAGTACTAGGATATGGCCAATCCTGCTGGTCATAATTTATAAAGCCAAGAGGCCACTCGTGGCTAGGCTTTTTGTTATCTGGATGTTTTCCTGATCCGCCTTGTTTAGGGGGTTTAGGTTGGTTATCGTTTTCGGGAACAGAGTCGGGATTATCAGGCTTGGGCTCTTCTTCAGATCCGGCGGGCGGAGTATAACTGCAGTCGGATTCCACGCTGTCTTCGCAAGGTACTACCGAACTGAGCGCCGCGGTCGAATCCATAGTCCGCTCGGTAATCTTCGGTCCTCCCATAGCCTCAAAGGGTTTGCTGCTTTTTGGTGCGAGAGTCTTACCCCCGTCAACGGGTGCGCCGCTGGCAACTTCCGCAGCAACAACCCCTATACCAAGAGCAGCTGCCGTAGTCATGCCTAGCGTTATGCCCGGATGTTCCTCGGCAAAACTAGCTATGCTCGACATCAAGCCGGGACTTTTTAGTGATTCCATGGATTCGGGTCCAACTGGAGCTGGTCGTAATTGTGCCATATAATTTATTCCCAAGATAAAATCTTTAAACACCTTAATAATAACATAAGGATTATAAAATGTCAATATTATGATCTTGTATCACATCTAGTGCATGAGAAAAGACCTTGCTGTAGACAAGGTCTTTATCTATTTAGAGACTCTGGTCAGAGGCCTAGGCGGCGAGTAATTGCCGAGTAGGCAAAGCTGGCAAGAGAGCTTACACCTATGAAAGTCGCTACTACGGCACCGGGGCCGGTGTTAGGCAATTCTTCCGGCTGAACCTTACCGGCGGGCTGTTCGGGCTTCGGTTCGGGTTTAGGAGCGGGCGGCTTTTGATAAACTATCTGGGTTACGGGGGGAGTTTCCGGCTGTTCAGGTGGCGGAGTTACTTGCGTACTACCGCACGTCGCCTCTATCTTGCCTTTTGCTTGGGCAACCGCTTTGGCTTTGGCGCTGTCTTTGAGCTGGACTTCCAAGGTGTCGATATTGCCATGCGCCGACATCAGCATTTGACGGGTTATCTTTACCTTAGCAAGCGCGAAGCCGGTAGACTGAGCATTTAGCTTGGATCCGTCAGGACAGACTATCTCTTCGCTCAGATTAACCGTGGCCTTGGCCGTGGCATCCATATTGACATCATTGAAATTCCTGACCATTACCACCGGACCGTTAACGACCGGACCAGGAGGCGGGCCATTAGGCTTATAGGGATTACCGCAGTTCCTGCCCGTCTGGCCGCCATCAACCTTTACCCAGCCAGTAGGCGAATTAGAGTTGCGGCAAATCTTGGCATTTACCGGGTCATGGAACCATTGCAAACCGCCATTTATGCTTCGGCCTGAGTTATAACCACCTTGGACCCAATGACATTTCTGGTTATTCGTGCCATTGTGCATCTTTACGTCTTCAAGTACGGTACCTCTGTAATTAATACCCGAAACATCAACCTGCTCCCCTGTAACGGTATAAGGCTCGTTCGCTTTTACCCCTGGAGCGCTAAGACTGAGAGCCAAGGCCACGGCAAGAGCGAGCAGGCCTATAATCAGCCGTTTGTTCATTTCGACTATTTTTCTTGCCAGCTCCATCTCACTACCCTCCTTGCGCCGTTATACACACCACCGTAAGGCTTTAGTTATAATATAAATATATCAATAAGTACCATTCCATGCAACATGGTTTTATAATATGCTTATGCTAATCTGGCAAGCCGGCTATTTGCCGTGTCTTCTCAGGGAATGTTTCTTCTTTTGGAAACAGAAGCCAAACATGCTGCCTTTATTCTCTTCACTTTCGAAAAGCAGGTTTCCACCTTGGCTATCTATAACTTTCTTAGCCATAAAAAGCCCTAAACCGGTGCCATCCGGACGTGCCTTGCGGGCATTTGATGCCCGATAAAATTTGGTGAACAAATGCGGAATGTCGGATTTTGGCACGCCGAGGCCGTTATCTATCACCTTGAAGTAGATATTACCCTTATCTTCGCTGAGCTCGACCTTCACCTTGCCGCCTCTTGGGGTGTAGTAAATGGCATTGTCGGCGAAATTCATGATCACCTGCCGGATCTTGGTCTCGTCTAATGCCAGGGTCGGGAAATCCTTCGGTTTTTCATACTCTATATCTATCTTCTTGGCTTTGGCGGTTTCCCTAAGCTGGCCGATTTCGCCTTCGATGACTTCTGCCAGATTGGTAGGCGTCGGCTCGATAACGAATTTTCCGGTCTTGAGGCGGGAAACATTCAGCAGATCGGCTATCAGATAGACCATCCGCTGAGAGCTGACAAATGCCTGGTTTAGCAGGTCCCTTTGCTGTTTGGTGATCTTACCGGCATCTCCTTCTAAAACCATGCTCATATAGCCTTTGACACTAGTAAGGGGCGTCCGCAGCTGATGTGATGCCATGCTGATAAACTCGTCCTTAGTTTCGTCAAGCTCGCGCAGCTTCTTATTGGTGCGCTGCAGCTTGGCCGTAGCGGTATTGACTTCCGCCTGCAGCTTGGCCGCAAACCCTTGTATCTCTTCAAATCTAAGGGCGTTTTCTATGG
>CAMLDK010000063.1 GCA_946478995.1 uncultured Candidatus Saccharibacteria bacterium
CTGCTGCTGATCCTGGGCCTGGCTATCATAGCCATTATGTCCGGATCGTGGGTTCTCCAATCATGACGTTCGTCTAGGGTTACACCTGTCATGTCTTCCAACGCGGTGAACACATCGTCCTGTTCCTGGACTAACTCGGACGTGCTTTTAGCGTCAAGTAATAGTGATAAGTGGAAGCCTTTTCTGTTTCTTTGGAAATCCAGCCTTTCGACGGTAATTGGCTTATGATCGGCCAGCCCAGGGACCCGGTCTTGCAGATCGCCGTAAAAATCTTCCGCGCCTAGCTCATCTAGGCCTAAAAGTGCACTTTTAGCCAGCAACTCCTTACTTCTTACTACTACAAGGCGCGGGCTGACATTGCGCTCACTATCTGTCGGCACTATTATGCCTTGGACCTGCCTGTCAAATTCCTGTAATCTGCCGAACATAGAAAAAAGCCGTTCGCCCCTGGCATGCCTGAAGAGAGATTCTGTAACCGAAGGCAAGGCGGCAACCGGCTCCGTTTCTGCGGCGGCAACGACACTCATATCTGAAAGAACTCTATAATCTATGAATCTACTTTGCAAGCCTGAATATTCATTCTATTAGAACTTTATATCCGATATATCTTCGGGCAGGAAGCCTTTGGGGTGTTTGAAGCCGGCTTTCCACTTAGTACCTTTTTGATAACCCAGGTCTTTCATAAGTTTTGTCGGGGCATTGCGCAAGTGCAGCGGCACAGGCAAGTCGGGGTGATCTTTAGCCAGTTTCTGAGCTTTGCTCATTTTATCGGCTACTTCCCGCGACTTCTGGCACTTGGCTAGAACCAATGCGCAGTGGAAGAGGTTGTATTGGCACTCCGGCATGCCGATCCTCTCAACCGCTTGGAAGGTGCTGACTGCCAGGTTCAGGGCTGCCGGGGCTGCCATACCTACGTCTTCGCTGGCGAAAATGACCATTCGCCTGGCGATAAATTTCGGGTCTTCTCCGGCTTGCAGCATGCGCGCCAGATAATACAGCGTTGCCGTAGGGTCGCTGCCGCGCATGGATTTAATGAAGGCGCTGATAACGTTATAGTGCGTTTCGCCGCCTTTGTCATAGCCAGGCACTCTTTTTTGGGCGGCCGTGGTTATTATTTCAGGGGTAAGAGTGCCTTTGGTAAGCTGTAACGCCAGTTCCAGGTTGCTTAAGGCTACCCGCGCGTCGCCACCGGATAATTCCGCCAGCAGGTCGATACTTTTAAGCGGCAGCCTTTTAGCTGAAATCTTTTCATTTTTAGCCGTTTTTTTGATGATTTCGATAATTTCTTTTTTACTCAGGGGATTCAGCACCAAGACCCGGCTGCGGCTTAGCAGGGGGTTGATGATCTCAAAGCTGGGATTTTCCGTCGTCGCCCCAATAAGTACGATAGTGCCGTCTTCAACATGCGGAAGGAAAGCATCCTGCTGGGCTTTATTAAAACGATGGATTTCATCGACGAACAAAATAGTCTGTTGGCCTAGCCGCCGATTAGCCTTGGCTAGGTCTACAACTTTGTTCACATCCGCCTTGCCTGAGGTTACGGCGCTCAGTTCCATAAACTCCGCGCCTGTTTCCTTGGCGATTATGCGTGCTAGAGTTGTCTTGCCGCTGCCCGGAGGGCCCCAAAGGATCAGACTGGTCGGTTTCTTGCTGGAAATTATCTCGCTGATAATCTGTCCGCCGTCAATCAAATGTGATTGACCGATAACATCTTTAAGGGATTCCGGACGCATTTTTTCCGCTAGAGGTATATAAGCCATGGCTATATTATAGTTTTAGCCGATTACGATCCGTAAGGACTTTTTGAGCTTTAAATCTCTCTCGATATTATGCAGATGCACTCGCAGTGCGCCGGCTAAAGGGGCGTTGGACACGTTTATGATTATAGATTGGTTGGTAATGCGCACTTTTGGTTCCTCGCCGAATTTGGCTTGCACAAAATTTTTAATATAAGCTATTTCATCCGGTTGCTTGTATTCACGATTGCCTAGGATGTCTTTTAGGGAGTCGGTCATTTGACCTATAATAACACCTATGCCGGAATTGCCAGAGGTCGAAACAGTCAGATTAGGTTTAAGCAGGCTGCTGCCCGGGCACAGGGTGGAGTCAGTCGAAAGCGACTGGCCGAAATCATTCCCAAACTCCCTAAGCGATGTTAAAGATTTTTTACTGGGCAGTAAAATTGTTCAAGTCCGCCGCCGGGCAAAAGTTTTGATCATAGATTTAAGTAGCGGCTACAGCTTAATTATTCATCTCAAAATGACCGGCCAGCTGGTCTTCCGGTCCAACTCGGCCGTGTTCGGCGCGGGCCATCCCTCCGGTTCATTAGTCGGCAAGCTACCTGACAAATCTACCCGTGTCGTTTTTGACCTGGGCAGCGCAAAATTATTTTTCAATGACCAGCGTAAGTTCGGCTGGGTCAGGCTGATTCCGACTATTGAGATAGACAATATTGATTTTTTTAAAAAACTCGGGCCGGAACCCCTTGAAGATAGTTTTAAGGCGGAGGATTTCATAGAACGGATCAGAAAAAGGCCGAATAGCTCTATAAAACCGGCCCTTTTGGACCAGGCTGTGATAGCCGGGGTAGGGAACATCTATGCCGATGAGTCGCTTTGGGGCGCCAAAATACATCCCCTGACAAGGGTGAAAGACATAAAAGACGTTGAGCTTAAGGCACTGTATAGAAGCCTGCGGGAAGTTTTAAGATTATCTATTAAAAAAGGCGGCTCCACAGACAGAAATTACCTTGATGCGGAGGGGAGGAAAGGCAGTTATCTGAAGTTTGCCAATGTCTTCCGCAGGGAAAATCTGCCTTGCCCGCGCTGCGGTACTATCATAATAAAGACCCGGGTTACCGGCCGCGGTACCCACATTTGTCCGCATTGCCAAGTTCAAGTTTGATATCCTTTAAATATGGTTAGAGTTTTCGCGGGCAGTAATTTCTATCTTATTAAAAGCAATATAAGAAGGATAAAAGATGATTTTATTGCTCAGAATGGCAATATGTCGGTCGAAGAGATCGATTGCGAAGAAATTGAAGCAGAATATATGTTGAATGCGCTTCGTTCCTCTTCCTTATTTTCGGAAAATAAGCTCGTTATCGCTCGGAACATCGCTCAGAATAAGAGGTTAGGCGAACGTATAGAGGAAATTTTTGAGGCTTCAGACGGTGCGAGCGAGCTGGTCATCGTTGAAAAAGATATAGACAAAAGAGGTTCTTACTATAAGTTTTTAAAGAAAAGTTCAGATTTTATCCAGTGCGAAGAACTAGATGAGCAACAAATGACCGCTTGGCTAGTGGACGAAGCTAAGAATATAGGGGCAAACCTTACCAGGCGCGAAGCCGGATATTTAATCAGGCGGGTAGGCTTGAATCAGCAGCTGCTTCATAATGAACTTCAAAAACTGGCCGCTTACGCGCAAGATATAACCACCGAGAACATTGAAAAATTGACTTCCGAAACGCCTGCTAGCTCTATCTTTAACCTGCTTGATGCGGCTTTTGCCGGCGAGTCTGAAACTGCCTTAAGGATATATGAAGAGCAAAAATCCCTGGGCTCGGCGCCGCAGAGCATCCTGGGAATGTTCATATGGCAGGCGAATATCGTAGCCACAGTGGCTGCGGGCAGCAGGATACCGAGCGCAGAACTATCTAGAAAGACCGGTATAAAACCGTTTTCTATTAACAAAGCGGATAATATCTACAGAAGAATCGGCCAAAGCGGAGTAGACGAACTTTTGAATAAGCTCGTACAGATTGACAGACAAATGAAAACCCGCTCAGCTGATCCGGATGAGCTCTTAAAAAATATGCTTATGTCTATTTCTTAGGCTTCGGCGAAGATTTCTTCTTTGCCGCCGGTGCTTTTTTAGCCGGCTTTTTCACCGGTTTGCTAGCTTTAGGCGATGAAGACGGCTTGGCGCCGGCTTTCTTGGCGGCGGCGGCCAGCTGGGCTTTTTTGCGGGCTGCCTTGTTCTTGTGGATGACACCTTTCTTTACGGCTTTATCTAATGAGCTTTGGGCTTCTGACAATTCCTTAGATACCGTTTTGCCGCCGGATTGCAATTTTGACTGAACCGCTTTGACGGCTGCTTTGAAATTACGCTTTGTCTTTAGGTTGCGGACACCGGCTTTCCGTGCTGATCTTGCTCGCTTCCGGGCAGATTTAATTATTGGCATGTTAGAATTTTCCTCTAAAAATCGCTTAATTTTTACTTTAGGTTGATACTATAGCAAAAAAGAAAGTTTTTATCTAGACACTTTAGGACAACAGTGGTATAATTCAATCCACGCAGAACTTAAAATAATCTTACCAAGTGGCGACCAAGCAACCGGATAAAAAACCACAGGCTGATCTTAGTGAAGTCGTTGCTCCTATTAAAGATGCAAGCAATGTTCTTGTGACTATAAACAGCAATCCTACCGTAGATCAACTTGCAGCTTGCATAGGCCTTACTCTGGTTTTAAATAAGCTTGGCAAGCATGCTACCGCGGTTTTCAGCGGCGTGGTGCCATCCACCCTGGAGTTCTTGAAGCCGGAGGAGACCCTGGAAAAGAACACTGACAGCTTGCGGGACTTTATCATTGCCCTGGATAAATCAAAGGCGGATAAGCTTCGCTATAAGGTTGAAGACGATGTGGTAAAGATCTTTATAACACCTTATAAAATCAGTATCGACGAGAAGGACCTGGAATTTTCCCAAGGGGACTTTAATGTGGATGTAGTCATAGCGCTGGGCGTAGAGGAGAAGAAAGACCTGGATGAAGCTATTTTGGCCCATGGACGGATATTGCATGACGCCACTGTCATTTCTATAAATATGCAGGGCGGCCATATAGGCACTATCAACTGGTCCGGCCAGGATGCCAGCAGTCTTTGCGAAATGGTGGCTGATATCGTCCAGAGTCTATCCAAAGAAGTTTTGGATAAGCAGAATGCAACAGCGCTCTTAACCGGAATAGTCGCCGAAACCGACAGATACAGCAATGAAAAGGCCACACCTCATACAATGTCTATAGCCGGAGCTTTGATGTCCGCGGGCGCCAGCACCCAGCTGGTGAGCAATG
>CAMLDK010000064.1 GCA_946478995.1 uncultured Candidatus Saccharibacteria bacterium
AAAAATAACCAACCAGCATACTCCTTGAAAAGTCCGGCCGGCTTGCTTATTGAGATTTAACTTCTTCGATTTTATCGTTGATAAGCTGTTTGAACTCTTCCAGACTTTGGGGGTTCTTTTCGATCTTCTGGCCATTGATCACGAAGGTAGGGGTGGAGTTTGCCCCGGCTTTGTTGCCTTCTTTCACATCAGCGTCTATAGCTGCGCCGACTTCAGCGCTGACTACATCGCTTTTAAATTTTTCCATATCCAGACCCAGCTGCTGGGCATAGCTTTCAAAAACACTTGTAACATCGCTGAGGCCTGACCAGCTGTCCTGATTTTCATAAAGCATGTCGTGCATTTCAAAGAACTTGCCTTGGTTGCCGGCGGCTTCCGCAGCCCGTGCGGCCTGGTATGCATGAGGATGGATTTGGTTTAAGGGGAAGTGGCGGAATTGAAAGGTGATCTTGTCGCCGAACTCCTCTTTTATCTGTTTGACGATAGGGTAGTAGCTTTTGCATGCCGGACATTGCAAGTCGCCATACTCTATAAGCGTTACGCCTTCATTGCCGGCGCCGACCGCGTGGCTGGTCGGCTGGGCATTTGAAGCCGGATTGCTTCCGTTTGGATTATCTTTTTTGGTTAAGGTGAACAGTCCGAAAAGACCGACTACCACCACTATGACTACGGCTATAAACTCTTTACTCAAATCTCCTCCTAATATTATGTCTAATATACCATTAGCAGACGGAAAGGATAAAGTAGTAAAATATACTTTATGGATCTGGGGGCGATTCTGATTCTGAGCGGGCTAACTGTGCTTTTATCTATATTGCGTAGGGTTTATAGCTTTTCCGCCGGAAAAAATCTTTTCGGCGAAGAGCTTGAAACCAAGTACCAGCGGATCTTTACCCAGATCAGTAATAACAAAAATCTGCTCATCGGCGAACTATGGATATTAATCGTCTTATTTTCCTCCGTGAACCTGATTCTTATAGAGAATTACACGGACAGCTGGGGCGTAGTATTTGTCTTCGCGATCTTCATAGCGGTGATATTTATATACTTGTCAAATTACCATCCAAGGAGCTTCAGCGTGAATCTGGCCAAGACTTTCGCTCCGATGGCGGGAAAAATTGCCATATTCACTAAGCAGTATTTCGGCTTTCTTCCGTCTGCGAAAGCCTCTCCCCATACCTCTGAGCAGAGGATTTATAACAAAGCCGATCTAATAGATTTCCTTAGGCGGCAAACAGACTACCCGAATAATAAAATCGGAGATGAGCTACTAAGGCTTTTGGCCGGTATCGTCGAAAAAAGCGATCTTTCGGCCGGAGATATAATGACAGGCCTGAAAAAGGTCCGGAAAATCGATTCTGAACAGGAAATAGGTCCGGTAATAATCGATGAACTGCACAAGACTGGCAACAAATATTTCCTGATCGAAGATAAGAAGCAGGATGAACTGATAGGCTATTTAAAGCTTAAAGACCTGACATCTTTGAAAAGCTCCGGCAAAATCCGTGGATTCGTACACAAAGACCTGGAATATGTGGAGATTACCGACGATATCCTGGAGCTCATCGAATCGTTTTTAGCCGGTAGCTGCCCGGTATTTTTAGTTCGCGACTCCGGCGAAACCATAGGGGTGGTAACTATAGACGAATGCCTGGAAAAACTGCTGTTTTAAGGCAGCTCTATAAACTGGCGAGACGAATAAGTTTTGTAAAGATCTAACATCTCAGAGCTTGAATCTTCTGTTCCTCAATAGCTCTCTACAGGTGAGCATGTCTGCTCAGCCTGTGGCGTTTGCGACTATTTCGAAACAGAAGATTCGAGCTCTTTCAGCTTATTTAAAATAACCAGTGGCCCTCGGGTGACCCGGAAGGAAGGATTCCGGAACAGAACAAGCGTGGAAGTTTCGGGGAGGTTTTCTTGAGGGGCAGGACCCGAGGATAAGAGCAGATTGTGGTATATTAACAGGTAATGGACAGAGTACTTAGCAGAGATGCCTCTAAGCATATTGGCAAGAAAATCAAGCTTTCCGGCTGGCTTCATAAGAAGCGCAAACTCGGCGGCCTGAACTTCATCAACCTGCGTGATCGCAGCGGTCTAGTCCAAGTCTTAGTAGAAGATCAAAAAGAGATGGAAAAGCTCCGAGGACTGCAAATAGGTACGGTGCTTCATATAGAAGGCAAAGTAGTGGAGGACGCGCGGGCGCCGAATGGAGCTGAAATACACAGGCCGGTGTTGACGGTCGAAGTACCGGTTACGGAGGAGCCTCCTATTGAAATTGACAAGCCGATTGATCACAAGCCGGAAAATCTGGACACGCTTTTTGAGTACCGCGGTTTAAGCCTGCGTAATCTTCAGGAACAGAAAGTTTTTAAAATCAGGGCAAGCCTGCTCCGCTATATACGCGAATATCTTACAAGAAATGAGTTCGTAGAAATCCAAACGCCCAAACTGCTAGCCGGCGCTACCGAAGGCGGGGCGGAAGTGTTCAAGCTGGATTATTTCGGGCAGGAAGCTACATTGGCCCAAAGCCCCCAGCTTTATAAACAGATGCTGGTCGGAGCTTTCGAGCGGGTTTTCGAAATCGCGCCGGCATATAGGGCTGAACTCAGCGCAACTACGCGGCATATCAGCGAGCTTATCATGCTGGATATCGAAATGGGGTTCATAAAAGACCATGGGGAAATATTGGATTTAGTTGGCGATATGACCGCTGAGGTGCTGAAGAAAATTTATGATGAGCATGCCGCTGATTTGAAATCAATCAATGCGCCCCAGCTTGTAATCAGCGACAAGGTGCCCAGGTTCACCGTCGCGGAAGTCCATGAACTCTACAGCAAAGCCAATAAAACGGACACGACGGACGAGAAAGACCTGACTCCGGATGAAGAACGCTTTATCTGCGAGTATGCCAAGAAAAACCGCGGCAGCGAGCTGGTTTACGTCATAGATTTCCCGATAGAAGCTATGAAGTTTTACCATAAGGTCAACCCGGACAATGCCGCAACCGTGCTTTGGGGCGATTTGCTCTTTCGGGGGCTGGAGATCGCTACCGTGCCGGTCCGGGAGAACCGCTACGAAATCCTTGTCAAGCAGATGAAAAAAGCTGGCATGGATGTGGATCATCCGGGCTACAAATATTTCCTCCAAGCTATGAAATTCGGCCTCCCGCCCCATGGCGGCTGCGGCTACGGCATAGACCGGCTGGTTGAGAAGACCTGCGGATTGAAAAATGTTAAGGAAGCCACGCTCTTCCCGCGCGACATCAACCGTCTCAGCCCTTAATATTTTTTGTCATAAGCCATTGCGGCTGGTAAGATAATTTAAATGAGCACTGATATTGTAGTTGTCAAAAACCTTGATAAATCCTACGACAAAAAGAAAGTAGTAAAAGGCATTAGCTTCACCGTCAAAAAAGGTGAGATTTTTGGAATACTTGGCCCGAATGGCGCGGGCAAAACTACGACGCTTGAGATGATGGAAGCAATGCGTCCGATTGACGGTGGAACAGCTACCCTCGACGGAATAAACGTCAGCGAGAAGCCGGAGAAAATCAAAGGAATAATCGGCATACAGCCGCAATCGGCATCATTTGAAGAAAAGACCAAGCTGACAGAGCTGCTTAATTTCTTTGCCGCGGCCTACGGCGGGAAAGTTGACGCCATGAAATTGCTCAAAGATGTGCAGCTTGACGACAAGGCAGGTGACTACCCGGAGAATCTATCCGGCGGCCAGAGGCAAAGATTCTCCATAGCCGCCGCTTTAGTCCATGATCCTAAGATATTTTTCCTGGACGAGCCGACTACCGGACTTGACCCGCAAGCCAGGAGAAATTTATGGAATCTTATACGGGAGATTCAGAAAAAAGGGGTTACGGTGATCATGACCACCCACTACATGGAAGAAGCCGAGTTATTATGCGACCGGGTGGCTATCATGGACGAGGGGAAGATTATTGCCCTTGATTCGCCTAAGACTTTGATAAAAAACCTGTTGAAAAAAGGCTTTACGAAAAAACAGCATGTAGAACAGGCGGATCTTGAAGACGTGTTCATTGATCTTACCGGAAAGGAACTTCGCGAATAATGGGAAGAATAAAAAAAGAGCTGTTGCCGGTCACTACTTTCGTACCTATGGATATCAAAAGACTGTTCCGGGATAAAGTAGCTATCTTTTTCGTCTTTGTCTTTCCGTTTATTTTCCTGGTAGTCTTCGGATTTATCTTCAGCGGAAATGACGAAGTATCATTCAGGGTCGGCTTGGTGAATCAATCAAGCAGTGAATTTGCCGGACAATTTGACCAGCAGATCAAAGAGAACAAAGCCTTTGACGTGGATAAAGAAGTAACGAATCTTGATCAAGCGAAGGAAAAGATGAACCGCGGGCAGCTTGATGCGACTATTTTGCTGCCGGAAGGTTTCGGCAATCCAAGTGATAAAAATTACCCGACAGGCGAGGTTAAGATCTTATATGACGAGAATAACGTCTCGGCCGGACAAACGCTAGGTTCGGTAATGGACGGGATTTTAAAGGATATGAACCAGCAGTTCGTACAAATAGATGAGCCGCTGACCGTTAAGACGGAATCAACCGCGACCAAGGGCCTGACACAGTTTGACTATACATTCTCAGGTATATTAGGCTTCACGCTGCTATCGCTTGGAATATTCGGGCCGACCACGGTTTTCCCGCGTTTGAAGCAAAGAGGCGTATTGCGCCGCTACCACACCACCACATTAAAAGTCTGGCAGTATTTTACCGGGAATGTTATCTCCAATGCGGTCGTCGGCCTGATAGCCGTAACGCTTATGTTCATATCCGCGCTTCTTATCTTCGACCTTAAGATGCGGGGAGACTATCTTAATCTAGGCATAGTAGTAATATTAGGGACTATCCTGCTTTTCGGTATAGGGCTGGCTATCGGCGGAT
>CAMLDK010000065.1 GCA_946478995.1 uncultured Candidatus Saccharibacteria bacterium
TGGTGAATGATCGGAGTACCCAAATGTTCGGTGTAGCAATTGGGGCTTTACTTCTGCCTGAGCCTAGGACCGCTATGCGGGCAGTTGCTGACGATCCTCGTGTGGGAGGTTTTTTAAATCTCTCACGCAAGGAACGCCGCAGGCTTATTAAAGAAGAAGGTAAGGCAGATTAATTAGAGACTGTAGCTGACGCGGATCTGGCCGTTTTTGCGCTTGATGTTTGTAATAGTGATTTTACCGACTTCTTTTATATCTTTCACATGGGTTCCGCCGCAAGGCACTGCAAAATCATCATAAAAAACTACCCGGCTTGGCTTGCCCTTCGGTAGGTTGTCCGGCACGACTGCGCCGGTTTCCTGCATTTCCTCGGGTGTCATGAATTTCAACGTATTGACACTGCCTCCAGCTATTAGCTCATCAATTTTTTCTTGAAGTTCTGAGATGTATTTCTGCTTTTGCTCGCCGTCAAATTCACCACTGTACTCAACAAAGGCCATATCCGGATAATGCGCGCCTTTGCCGGTTACCCAGCCCCAGTTAAAATTGCGCATTGCCATATCTAAAACATGCCCGCCGGAATGGATGCGGGTATTTAACTGCCGCCGCTCTTTATCTACTTCGCAAGTTACGGAATCACCGGTCGAAAAACTACCGGATTCGTACTCACCGATATGTTTTACTACGCCGTCTATAAAGAAAACTCCTTCCACGTTGAAAGCGTTATCGCCGGATTTAATACTGCCTTGGTCAAAATCCTGTCCGCCGCCTTTGGCGTAAAAACAAGTCTGGTCTAAAATGACCACTTGTTTGCCGTCAAACTCTTCAGTTCTAACAACTTTAGCTTCACAAGAAGTTACGTCAAACTCTTCCATATAGAGCAATTTGGTCATAATGATGGATTATAGCAATTTTTGAATGAATCTTGGACTATGCAGCCTGAGGCAGAGGCTGGACTTCGGGGAGTTCGGGTGGAATGCCCAGTTCGCGCTCGATAGTTTCCACATTTTCCATGGCGGAAAATACGTTAATCAGATTATGGTATACGAATTCTCCAGGTACACTAAATTGCGGATGCTGATCTCTGTCTTCAGGTTTAATATCTATACTGCCAAGAAATATCTTGTTGTGGCGTGAAGGCGAATCAGGATCGGTAAAATTTGCCGGGTCATCACTTAGATGCATACTGAATTTTGGGCTGTCGCCATCTCGTTTACCCTTATAAGTGGTCTTAGTAATACTTGCAAAAGCGCCATTACCCAGATCGAGAACCGTGCTGTAAGAGTTCGTGTTCCTAGTTCTTCTTCTTACGCCATTTTCTACAACGGACGGGTGTTCGCCGGCTCGTAGACGATAAAGTCTTTCCATTCTGTCATAAAGCTCTCGGGCTTTTTCGGTACCGGTCGCTCTTGCTACTTCAGGTCCTACTTTAAAAGCTGCTTGTTCGGCTCTGACTCTAGAGGTCTTCTTTTTTTCTTCGATTCTTTCCCGTTCTGACTTCAGTTCCAGCTGACGAAGCATCTCCTTGCTATCCATAAAATTTATTATATATTAAAACTGTTTCATTAAGTAAATTAGTCCAGCTTTTTCTGATAGCAGTTTTTGCAGAGGCCGCGAAGTTCAATCTGGTGGTCGGTTATTTTAAAACCGTGCTTGTCGCCAAAGTTTAAAATGGCTTTTTCCATCTTTTCACCTAGGTGTATGGGTATGATCTTGCCGCAGCTTGTGCAGGTCAGATGGTGGTGGTGCGGGCGGAATTTTTCTGACAGTTCGACACGGTATTTCCAGCCGGTATAGACTTTATTGATTATTCCGATTTTCTCAAACAGCTCTATATTGCGATAGATACTGGCGCGGTCTGAATGGGCAGACAGGGAAGTGACAAGTTTGTTGGTGCTAAGCGGCCGGTCGTGTTTAGCCAAGAATTCATATAGCGCCAGCCTGGCTTCGCTTAGCCTAAGTTCATTTTTCTTTAATATCTTTTTGAACTCTTCAGTTTTAACTTCCATCTTCCCTATCATAATTCTATTGCGACAAAATCGCAATAGGTGTTTAAACGTATCAAGATATAAATATGAGAAGTGGATTGTATGTTATTGCGACAAAGTTGCAATAAGAATGTATGAAGCTATAAACTGTATTTTGTAACCAAAAGAAATGACAACTAGCGGGATAAGTATCGAAAAGAACGATTAAAATAATAAAAATGTATAGGAGTATAATATTAATGATTAAGGATGTTATTTAGCGATGGCAGATTATCTGGATGTAGCTTTTTGGGCGTTGGTCGGAGGACTGTTCTCGATCAGCGGCGGCGCTTTGCTTTTAGTGAACAGAAAAGTAGCTATGAATTTGAGCGGACTGCTTTTACCTTTTGCCGCCGGAGCTTTACTTGGCGCGGCGTTCTTTGACCTGTTGCCGGAAGCTATTGAACTGGGCGCCGAGAACTCTGTCTTTCGTTGGGCTGCCGCGGGCATAGTCATATTTTTCCTGCTCGAACATTATTTGCAGTGGTTTCATCATCATCATGAACACGACGGTAAGAAGCAGCACAAACCTACGGCTCCATTGATTATCATCGGCGATACGCTGCATAACGCGATTGACGGCGTAGCGATCGGCGCGGCTTTCGTGATCAGTCCGGCCACCGGGATAGTCACAGCTATAGCGGTAGCAGCGCATGAGATTCCGCAAGAGGTCGGTGATTTCGGTGTATTGCTAAAAAGCGGCATGAGAAGACTTAATGTCCTGATCTGGAATGCAGTTAGCGCATTGGCGACACTTGTGACGGCTCTTTATACTTTCTATCTGGGCAGTAATGAAAATCTGCCTCTCGGCGCGATTCTTGGCCTTGCGGCCGGATTCTTTATATATATCGCCGCAAGCGACCTCATACCTACGATTCACGAAGAAGCTAAAGGACGTTTTGCCAAGTCGGCGGCATTTTTGATAGTCCTCGGACTGCTTGTAGTAGGCGTAGTTACCGGCCAAGCCCACGAAAAGCTTGAAGAGTCGGGGGCTCCTACCCACGAGCATTCTGAAGTTGAAGAAGGCCATATCGAGGAAGAGCATCAGGACGAGGCGCATCCCCGCGAATAAGCTACAATATCAGTATGCTTGAAATTATTTTGGGGATTCAGTCGCTGATTATATTACTTCTTCTTTTTCTGACTTTTAGAAAAAAACCTGAAGAGAACACTGCGGCCACCTTGATAAAACAGGACATAACTACTTTAAGCGAATCCGTCAACAAGCTGAAAGACGGGTTGAACCAGCAGATAAATGACCGGCTGGACAAGAACAATGAACAGATGCTCAAACAATTCAAGCAAAGCGCGAGTATCATCCGCGATGTTACCCAAAAACTTACGGAACTTGAGAAGACCAACCAGCAGGTCGGAAATGTAGCCGACGAACTTAAGGTGCTGCAAAATGTCCTGGCCAACCCAAAGCAAAGAGGCGTGCTGGGAGAGTATTATCTGCAACAGGTCCTTGAAAATGTCCTGCCGCCGGAAAGATTTAGTCTGCAATACAGGTTTAAGGATGGCGAAACAGTGGACGCCGTGGTAACGCTGGATAAAGGCAAAATCCTGCCGATTGATTCGAAGTTCAGCTTGGAAAACTATAATCGTCTGGTTGAAGAAAAAGACAAAACCAGGCGGGAAGTTATCGCTAAGCAATTTAAAATGGACTTGAAGAATAGGATTGACGAAACAGCCAAGTACATCCGGCCGAAAGAAGGGACGATGGACTATGCCTTTATGTTTATCCCAAGCGAGGCCATTTATTATGACCTGCTTATCAATAAGGTCGGACAGACCAATACCAGCGCAAGGGATTTAATAGAATATGCTTTTCGGGATAAGAACGTGATCATCGTCAGCCCGACTACTTTCATGGCTTATCTCCAAACGGTTCTTCAGGGTCTAAGAAGCTTGCAAATCGAGGAGACGGCCAAGGAAATCCAGATACGGGTCGGCCAGCTAGGCACGCATATTGCCAGCTACGACCAGTACATGCAGAAGCTGGGAAACTCGCTAGGAACGACCGTGAACCACTACAACACCGCCCACAAGGAATTAAAAAAGATTGACAAGGACGTGGTTAAAATTGCCGACGCCAGCCCGTCGGTTGAACCGTTAGTCTTGGACAAGCCCCAAACCGACGATTAGCGGTAAAGGTACCAGCTGTCCGGTTCATTTCCCGTGTGCTCAACGTCTGGATCATTTTTATCAACCAGGCGTGCCATCAGCTGGTAGGCTACGAATAGTTCCGCCTCAAAACGCACCTCGCCATCCGTGTCATTTCTCAGATTACTCATGCGGGTTATCAAATCTTTCGTAAAGTCAGGGAAGAGCACAAGCATCCGGAGGAATGCGCCTTTACTTATATGCGAAGCATTAAACGGAAATACGAAATCACCGGATTCTTCCAATTCTTTTTCATGCGCATAAGATGTTATTTTTGGAAGTTTTCTCCACGCTTCAATTTCTTCTTTTGTGACCGGAACAAGTGTAGGTCCTTCATGGCTTCCCTCTGGTGCCTCTATCCTGTCGGTGTACATTATAAAATTAGCTGTAAAATTCGCGCCCGGTTCTCTGATTAATTCCGGCGAATCAACCGTTATCATTTCCTCGCGTTCTGTTATGGCCAAGTCCGGTCGGCCGGCTTGCTCAAGGGCTGTGTTCGCATCCTTGATAGTCTCAACTATTGCCAGGCTCTCAGTTAGAAATGTGCTTAAACCGTTGAACCGGGCTACCTGTTCGCCGGCATATGAATCAAAATCATAAGATATTTCCCCGATTTTTGGCGCTCTTTCTCCGCTTCCTTCCGGCATATTATTTATATAATAACATAAAATAGAGTAAAGGTAAAATAAATGATCGCGTTAAGATTTGATAAGGT
>CAMLDK010000066.1 GCA_946478995.1 uncultured Candidatus Saccharibacteria bacterium
GTACGCCGCCGTCATTGATGACCGCTATATCCGTGGTACCGCCACCCACATCCATGAGTATTGCGCTCATTGTCGGATTGGCCTCATCGCCGATAACCGAGCGGGAAACGGCAAAAGGCTCGGCTGCTACCGCTAACAGGTCAAGGTCCAGCTCAGCTGCCACCCTTTCCAAGGCCGCTATGTGAATCATCGGGGCGAAAGCCGTGTATAGCTGCACCATGACATCCCGACCCCGAAAACCTATAGGATTAGTTACGTTGTAGCCGTCGATACTGATACTGACTAGAGCGCTGTTGACCATCCTTACATCTATATTTTGGCCGCCTAGTTCCCACTCAAGGCTCTTGCGCGCAGAAGTTTCCGCCCGCTTTTGAACCATCTCTATGATCTTTTCCATCTCATCTACATCAAGTTCCAGGTTAGGATCTTTGCGTGTAACCCGGACGGAGGTAGTCGTTCCTTTGACCAGCTCGCCGGCAATCCCAAGTATTGCCGTACGTACGCTAATCTGAGCCTGTTCTTCGGCTATGGCCAATGCTTTATTGCAATTTTCCACTACGCCGCCTATATCGGCCACTGCGCCGGCCTGCATATCGGAAAGCTGCTGATGGGCCCGGCCTACGCCTACTATCTCCACGCCGTCGCTGCTTATCCTACCGATAAGCGCTTTGACATTTTCCGTTCCCACATCCAGGGCAACCAGGTATTGGCTGGGCTTGGCTTTAGAGGCCTTGGCTTTTTGGGAAATAGATTTAGCCTTCGATTTTATATTTTTTAAAACCATATCTTACTTGAATTATACCACCTGCCCCTGTTAGTTTCAGCCAATTGAACTTACAGACCTAGATTCTGGTCGCTTAGGCTATCTTCAGGAAAGTCAGTATTGGTATCCAGACCGGAAATATTATCAGATATAGAGTTGTTAACACTTTCTACGTCTACCGCGCCAGGCTCTTTCACATAGAACTCCCCGCTGGCTTGCTGCTGGGGCTGGTTTTTAGGCGATTTATCTCCGCTGCTGAACGCTAAGACTATTATTGCGATTATCACGAATAGGCCTATGAGGGCCGCGATAATTATAAGCAATTTTTTAGTCTTGTTGTCGCCGTTTGAAGCATTGAAATCGCTGCCTTGCGTATAAGGATTTTGGTCGGCTGGCGGCGGAGTTTGCGGCTGGCCGGCCAGTGGCTGGCCCGCAGGCTGCTCCGGCTGAAATGTCTGCTGAGGCTGCATAGGTGTCTGGTACGGGTTGTTATTATTGTTTTGGAAATCCGGATCCATGATTAACCGCCTGCCCTGACCCTTAAGTTTTCTGCTATATCGGAAAGGTTCTTGCGTATCTGGTCATTGGTAAAGTTGGTTATATCATTCAGCTGGTCGCGTATTTGCACATTATATATCCGAGCGGTTTCTATCAAAGCCTTAAAGCCGGCTACATCTGCTTTGCAGTTCATATTCACCGCGTCATCCAAAGCTTCGTGGAATTGTTTGTATGTTTTCTCATAATTATTTATCTTGTCCACGAGCTGTGACCTTTGCTGTTCGAGACTGAAAGTATCAAACTCTATATATTTCAACCCGCCGATTATCACCCAAAGCTTAGCATCAACCTGGTTATATGCTTTACTCCGCTTATCTGCGACGGGAACATAACCGTCCCGCAAATTTCGAATATTCGTCTGGGAGACACTGCATACGCCTATCAATCTTTCGCGCTCGACTTGGTCCAGCTTGATTCCTCTTTCTTTTTTCCTCTGCTGTATACGTTGCTCAAGATTGCTGCCCGGCTTGGTGTCCTTCGGCTGGCTGATAGCCGAAGCGTTTGTCGTCAGCAGCACCAGGGAAATAACACTTGCAGCCAGTAAAACAGGTAGAAAGCTTTTTCCTATGATCTTTTCCATGAATTTATAACCCTATCAATATATAAAATAGTTTAGCATAAGCACTGAGCATTGCCATAGAATATTCGACTCTTGATTTTTATCGGAATTTATATTATTATATGCACTTCAATGGAGATTTTGATTTGGCAGTAACTAACTTTCAATTGGCCGGTGACGGTGAGACAATCAAAGAAATCGGTGCCCAGCCGCCCTTGGCTAATGAGCAGGTTGAAATTATAGACGACAGCCCCCTGTTTCGGGAGGTGCCAGCCTTAGGACCATTCCTCGAACGGCGCACGCCTGCCGGCGGCGACCCTTATATGGTACTTGATCTCGAAAAGCTGGAAGCAAAAATAGAAGAAGAAACCGGGCTGGAAATAAACCCTGAAGCAATCGCTCTTAATATGTGCATTGCCCTTAGGGCGGCAGGACAGGAAACCGAAATGGATCCGACCGTACGATCGGTAGACCAGCGCGAGCTTATGTTCGGCGCCCAGGCGTGGACTACCGACAAATTGTCCTGAACTACTGTAAGGCGCCTTTGATGCGTCTTACACCAGCAGATGACGCTTCTTCTTTTGTGATTTTGAATTTTTTACCGCCTTCAGCTAATACGCCGGTGTGCTCCACGTGCGGGCCGCCGCAAATCTCTATGCTGAACGGTTTTTCTCCTTCTTTGCCCATTATGTAGACTTTTACTTTGTCGCCGTACTTGTCGCCGAACGCGCCCTTAGCGCCGAGCTTGAAAGCTTCTTTTGTCGGAAACTCTTTCCATTCGACTTTCAGGTCTTTTTCTATCTGTTCGTTAACGATTTTTTCGACTTCATCCAGTTTTTCCCTTGGCACTTTTTCCGGGTGGGAAAAGTCAAACCTGGTCCGTTCAGAACTGACGTTGGAGCCGCGCTGGATTACGTGATCGCCCAGAACCTGCCGAAGCGCTTCATACATGAGGTGTGTAGCGGTATGTAGTTTCTTGGTCTCGTCCGAATGGTCGACCAACCCGCCCTTGAACACTCCTTTCGTAGCTGTTCGTGAACGCTCACGCTGTTTCTTCATCTCTCCTTCAAAAATATTTTTCCATGAATTGTGTACATTTAGGTCCAATAAACGTGCTTCTTCAATTATTAGCTCCACCGGAAACCCCCAGGTATCATAAAATCTAAAAACATCTATACCTGTTAATGACATGTCGTCTTTTTTCATTCTCTGTAAACGAGCAATTCCAGAACGAAGGGTAGTTCTGAAAAGCTTCTCTTCACGGGATAATATTTCAACAATCTCCTTTTCTTTCTCGGCGATTTCCGGATAGTCATCTTTGTAGACCTTTGTCACTACATCCGTAACCTCTTCTAAAAAGTTCTGTTCTATTCCTAGTTCAAAAGCGAAACGGATCGCCCGGCGAACCAGACGGCGGGCAACATATCCCTGCTCCTTGTTACTCGGCGAGACCCCGTCCACTGCCAAAAATACTGCTCCGCGCAGATGGTCGGCAATAACCCGCATGGCGTTAGTATGCTGATCGTATTTTTTACCTGACAGTTTTTCTAATTTTTCAATAATCGGCCAAAGCAGGCTGATCTTAAATACGTCCGGACTGTTCAGCTTAGCCGCGGCTATCCGCTCCAACCCGCCGCCGAAATCAACGTTTTGTTTTGGTAATTTGTCAAAACCGTCTTTGGTTTTTACATATTCCATAAATACCGAATTGCCGATCTCCATGAACCGGCCGCAATCACAGTTCGGATGGCATTGCTTGCCGTAGGATTCATCGTGGGGAGTGCCGAAATCATAAAATACCTCGCTGTCCGGACCGCCCGGTTCGCCCGGTGGCATATCGTCGATCTTTCCGGCCCGACACCACCAGTTCTTAGAGGCGTCATAATAAAATATCCGGCCTTCTTGCATGCCGTTTTTATAGCCTTCTTCCTCTGAGCCGATTTCTATTTCTTTAGAACCAATCTTTTTCGCATCAAAAAGTTTTTTCCAAATCTTGCCGCTATCTGAATCTTTCGGAATCCCATGCTTCTTATTTCCGATAAAACAGGTTACATAAAGTTTGCTTGGATCCAAGCCTACATCCTCAGTTAAAAACTCAAAAAACCAAGGTAATTGTTCTTGCTTGAAATAATCACCCAGGCTCCAGTTGCCCAGCATCTCAAAAAACGTCGTATGGCGGTTATCACCTACTTCCTCAATATCCTGCGCCCGCAGACAGGTCTGCGAGTCCACCAGCCGGTTTCCCTCCGGATGTTCCTCGCCAAGCAGATAAGGAATAAGCGGCTGCATTCCGGAGCCGGTAAAGAGCGTCGTCGGATCATCCTGCGGAACCAGTTGCGCCCGCGGAATTTGGACATGTTTTTTGCGGACAAAAAAATCAATGTATTTTTGTCGGATCTCTTGCGTTGTCATCTGTTATATTCTATCAGATATTGACATGTTGCTATTTTTCGTATTAAATTTACAAAATGACAGAGACAGGCGAGGCGTTGGAGAGAAAGATCGAGGTGCAAAATCGAGAGCGTGTAGCCCAGGAAAGCGGCGAGCGTGCCGAATTGCTAGAGCTAGCCGCGGGCGTACTGCGAAGAATCGCTGATGATCCTCACAGATATATAGATATAATTTCTCTGAAAGAAAAAATTGCTGCGGAAATGGGAATTGAACCCGGCGAGATAGACGAGCGCCTGAAAAGAGCTAATGATGAAGTAGCGAATGCCGGTAAAAGGGAGCAAGGTATAGCTGAATCAGCCGCTTCAATGGCAGAGTCTATAGATTCATCTGCGCCACCGCCGCCGGGACCGCCGCCGGCAGATTTAGGCCATCCAGAGACAGGCGGCGGCCTAGGGATTTTGACTAAGTAATAATACCGCCGCCTAAGCATACATTGCCGTCGTAGATTACGGCGGATT
>CAMLDK010000067.1 GCA_946478995.1 uncultured Candidatus Saccharibacteria bacterium
TACTAATTATATTCTAGTACTATTTAGCGATTACGGCTACCGGCCTCTCTGTGAGATTGAATGGTTTAGCTGATTTTTGTACCGACGGTTTTATTGCTTACAGCCGCTTCGATATTGCCTTGCTTGAGCGCATCGAAAATAAGTATAGGAATATTGTGTTCCAAAGCAAGGCCTAAGGCAGCCTTATCCATTATCTTCACGTCCGGATTTTCCAGTGCCTGCTGAAAAGTCAGGGATTCATATTTCTTGGCGCCAGGATTTTTGATGGGGTCCTTGTCGTATACACCGTCCACTTTGGTAGCTTTGAGCACTATATCGCAATCCAGCTCAAGTGCCAGATTAACGGCTGCCGTGTCGGTAGTTACATAAGGCCGTCCGGTTCCGCCGGCAAGTATACAGACCCGGCCTTTTTGCAGGTGCTTATTAGCGAGACGATGAACGAATTTTTCCGCTACTTGGTCGGCAAAGATGTTTGATAGGCAGCGGGTTTTCACTCCTTCATTCTCAAACACGTCGGTCAAAGCAAGAGCATTGATCACGGTCGCCAGCATGCCCATGTGGTCGGCTGTAACGCGGTGTATGCCATGTCCGGCTATCTGGGCGCCGCGCACAATGTTACCGCCGCCGACCATTATGACTATCTGGTATCCGTCATCAACGATTTTCTTGACTTCCCGGGCCAGCCAGTCGGCGTGCTCGGTATCAAAACCGCTGTCATATCTGCCGGCCAGCTGCTCGCCGGAAATCTTAAGTAATACTCTTTTATAAGAATTTGCCACTAGCAGATATTTTAACAGAAACATAAGCCTACACAATACAACCCTATAAAATCACTGGGACAGATTTGGAAATATTAAGGCGTATATGTCAAAATATTGGAATGAAAAGTATAGATGTGGCCGTATTAGGCGCTAATCGCGGCTTCATAGGCCAGGAAGCGGCTGAGGCTTTGAGGGGGCATCCTTTCGTTGACAGCGTAATAACTCCTCCCAGTGAAGAGCTGGAAGGGTTTGAGGGAGCCGAAGTAGTCTTTTGCGCTTTGCCGCATGGCGTGTCAGGTAAATACGCGGCAAAATTTGCAAAAATGGGCAGCACGGTCATAGATTATTCCGGCGATTTAAGGTTTCCTACGGCAGAACAGTATGAAAGATGGTACGGAAGATCTCATCCGGCCCCAGAACTTTTGCCGGTAGCTTACGGATTGCCTGAGCATAGCCGGGAAGAGTTAAAGGGCAAAAAAATAGCTGCAATGCCGGGATGTTATCCCACGGGAGCAGGGTTAGGGCTTAGGCCTTTAGTTGACCGGGATTTATTAGCTCCTGACCAAATGATACCGGTCAATGCGCTGTCCGGGATGAGCGGAGCGGGCAATAAACCTTCAGAGGCAACAAATTTCATGACGGTGGCGGAAAATGCAGTACCCTATGATACCGGAGATATTCACAGGCATGTTGGTGAAATAGAGCAATTCCTTGAAGGAAGATCTATATTCTTCTCGCCGGTGAAAATACCCATACGCAACGGCATGCTGGTAAATTCAAATGCTGTATTGGCCGAAGGAGTAGATCCTGATGAAGTTCGAGAAGCCCTGCATACGACATACGACGACGAACCTTTTGTCCATATTTTAGAGGAAGAAAAAATCCCCGAAATTAGAGATACGCTCGATACAGACGAGTGCCACATAGGCGTAGTTGCAGTAGGAGATAGTTATATACAGATCGGAAGCAGCTTGAACAACGTTAGAAAAGGCGGTGCCACACAAGGGGTTCATGTTTGGAACATTATGGAAGGCTTTGAGGAAACCGCCGGACTTACACCAAAAGCCTCTATGCGCGGCTAAGCTATAATTAAAGCTATGCGTATTTATTCATGGAATGTTAATGGAATAAGAGCGGTCCATAACAAAAGTATGTTCGTGCCTTTTGTCGAAAAACATGCACCGGACATTTTATGTCTCCAGGAAACCAAAGCCCAGCAGGGACAGTCAGAAGTTGACATAGAAGATTACGAGGAATATTGGAACTCCGCCGATAAAAAGGGTTATTCCGGCACAGCGATTTTCACCAAGATCAAGCCCAAAGCCGTGATCAATGGCCTGCCGGAAAATATCGGCAAAAAGTACGGACTCATCGCCGACGGATACGGCGACCCGAATAAAGAGGGCAGGGTGATCGCCGCTGAATTCGAGAAATTTTTCCTGGTCACCGTCTACACTCCGAACGCTAAGGATGATCTTTCGCGCGTGCCGCTGAGACACAAGCAATGGGATCCGGCGTTTCTAGCGTACTGCAAAGAGCTTGAGAAAAAAAAGCCGGTGATTTTCTGCGGCGACCTGAATGTTGCCCACACCGAAGATGATTTAGCGCGGCCAAAGCCTAATATAGGCAAAAAAGGCTTTACCGATGAGGAGAGGGAAGGGTTCCAGAATTTTATAGACAACGGCTTTGTCGATACTTTCCGCATGTTTACGCAAGGAAACGGTCATTACACCTGGTGGACTCATTGGGCAAATGCCAGAGCGCGGAACGTTGGCTGGCGCATTGATTATTTCCTAGTTTCGGAAGGTTTAAAAGACAAGATAAAATCCGCCCAAATCCACGCTGACATCATGGGATCCGACCATTGCCCGATCAGCATAGATATTGAAGTATAAATTAATCCTGCGTAGGTTTTACAACTATACGCAAATGTATTATAGTTGAGCGAAATTTGAGGTTAAGTATGCTGGTCAAACCTGCTTCACGTCCTGAAGCATATATTGGAAATGATTGTTATGAGCTTCGTCCAAACGGAGCGCTTGTTGCCAGTTCGGCTGATGTAGAAGAAGATGTCAGCTTAGGCGTTAATACCATCATTCGCCCGAGAGCAATAATTGAAGATTCCATTTTAGGTGATTCAGTAATAGTTGAAAGTGGCGCTAGGGTCGACCATAGCACCATAGAAGATGAAGCCACAGTAAGAGAATCAGCTCAAGTAGTAAAATCAAGGGTAGCCCGGGGCGGTACAGTCGGCAAATCTGCGTGCCTTGAACACAGCAGCATGCAGACCTTGAGTTCCTTGGGCGAAGGCTCCAGCGTCAGAGGAAGCCGCCTGGATATAAAGACGCGCGTGGGTAAATCAAGCCAGTTAAATAACGTCGTGATCGACCATAACGGTTCCATAGAAACCCGCGGGGAACCTATAGACACCTTGCGGCCGGTCGTTATAGGCGACTTTGTGACCGCGTCAAATGTCCTTATAAGAAACGGTGTGAAAATAGAAGACGGTGTGACCATAGCGCAGAAAAAGGGCAAGACTACAGTTCTGCCGGCAGAAGTCAAAGTAGCCGAAGGTTCATATATAAAAGGCGGCCGCAAATTTAAGCCGGGTTTAGTTATCGTACCCAGAGGAAGCAAAAAAGCACATGTCCGTCCTGGTAAACACTTAACATCCGCCGGCAAGCCCAAGATTAAAAAAGATAACAGACGGTCTCGCCGATAAATTATAATCTCGAGCTATACTAATATACATGAGGAAGTTCGCGGTCTTTGACTTTGACGGAACGCTGATACGCTGGCAGCTCTACCATTCGATGTTCGACAAGCTGAAGAATCTGAAAAAAATCAACCCGGCGGAAGTAGATAAAGTCAGGCAGGCCAGATTGCTTTGGAAAACCCGTTCATCTGAAAATTCTTATCAGAATTACGAAAGGGTTTTGGTAAGGGTCTTCGACAGCGCATTAACAAAAGTCGATTTTTCAATCTATGAGGAGATGGCTGAAGAGGTGTTCCAAGAGCACAAGGACCAGGTTTATACCTATACTCGCAATCTTATAAAACAGCTGAAAGATAAAGATTATATGCTGTTCGCTATCTCCGGTTCGCCGCGCGAAGCAGTAGAAAAAGTCGCCAAATACTGGGGGTTTGATGACTGGATCGCCTCAGAATACGAAGTCAGAGACAATAAGATCACCGGCAACCAAACCCTGGGATTCCTAGATAAGAACAAGTCGGTGGAATATTTTGTAGAGAAATACGATCTGGTTTATAAAGACAGCATCGGTGTAGGCGACAGCGGTTCGGACATCAAAATGCTTAAAAAAGTTGAAAATCCCATAGCTTTCAACCCTTCGAAAGAGCTGTTCGAGCATGCCAGCCAGCACAAATGGCAAATAGTTATAGAACGCAAAAATGTCGTTTACGAACTAAACCGCAGTAATGGTAATTATCATCTCAATTGACAAATCGCATATTAAGGTTTACTATTTACGTTCATATGGTTTTAATTAACGCGAAGCAACGGAACCTCCTCCTCGGCCTTAACGGGCTGTGCTTCAGCGCGGTTGAAGCCTAGTCTCGATTTTTCTAAAGTCGAGTTAAGTACAGTCCGAAAGCAAATCAGGCTTCAACCCTAAGAAGCCTTTTTTAATTTTTAAGGAGATTTATCGATGATAACACAGACATCAACCGCCGTTACCAGAGAGAAGGTAGGGGAGACCGGCGCAAGAATTCGCACGGAAACTTATGCCGGCAATTCCAGCGAAGGCGTAATAAGCGGAGAAGCTGTAGTGCGCGCTATAAGTTCATCTATGGATGGCCGGCCGCCAGGCAGCCACGGTTTCGGAATTTCATACGCCGGCGAGCTTCCGGCGATAGCGGTGCCACAAGCAGTCGAGTTAACTGAATTCCATAACCGTCCGGCGTAAAACTTTATGAAACAGACCCAAGCATCAACACAAGCTGCAAGCATGGAAGGTTTTGCAGAAGTATGGCGAGGTAATGAAATGACC
>CAMLDK010000068.1 GCA_946478995.1 uncultured Candidatus Saccharibacteria bacterium
GCATGAAAAAAGAATCATCGAGCACTTGACAAGGGCCAAGGAAATAGAGCCGACCAAAGAAAATTACCTGTTGCTGATAGCTGCATATAGGAAATATGGCCACCAGGAAAAGGCCGACATCCTAGAAGATAAAATAAAAAGGTTGATAGAGAAGAAATCAAAAAAACGCCGCTTCGCAGTAAGAAAAAACAAACGGGTTATTGCTTAGGGTTCAAAACCCAGTAGGCAGCTAAATATTTGGCAAGTTTTCTAGCCGTCCGCTCGCTTACTATTGAAAAAACTATTATTATCCCGCTGAAAAAGAAGTAAATACCGACGATAAAAGTTATATAAAAGATCTTCGCGGGCAAAGAATAGAGGACAACACCACTGAATACCAAGATAAATGCCCCGGCAACTGTCTGCAGGCGCGCGGCTCTTTTGATGCGCGCAGGGTCTATGTACTTTACGGTTTTTCTTCTAGGTTGATTGGTTTCCACTCTAGAGGAGATTATAGCGTAATAGGACCAAAATTTCAGCAAAATGTAGCCGTAAATATCATATAGGTTATAAGTTTATGAGATTTTGTGAATAGGATTAAGAAATTATGCTAATCATTTTGATGATAAACATATATGTAGCGTAAATTATACCTAATACCTTAATGAGAGGGAAAATATGCTAGAAGACAAAACATTAAAAAAATTCCAAGAATTCTCATATGATCAGCTGGAAGAGCTGAACCTAAAAGCCCGGTCCATAAAAAACCCTAAGGACGCGCAAAAGCTGCATGTCCAGGATCTGAAAAAAACCACCGGTATCAAGGCCGTCAGTATATGTTTTTGCGACATAGAAGGCCGGCTTCATATGCTGGATTATGATAAGAATTTCTTGCTCGGATCACTTGATAACCTGACATTTGACGGGTCTTCCATACAGGGCTTTACTTCGTTAAATGAGTCTGACCTCAGGCTGTCGGTTGACTGGACTAGCCTTACCTATGTACCTTCGGATGTTTTCGGGCCGGGTAAAGTGCTGGTCTTTGCTAATGTCGCCAGCAAAGACGGCAGCCCTTATGAATCAGATTTCCGTGGACAGCTGCAAACTTTCGCCGGCAAAATGAAGGATTCAAAAAATATCGAAGGTTTTATGGCACCGGAAATTGAAGGGTTCATCCTGGAGGGGATGGACGCCGAACAAAACTATAACAGCCAGGCAGGTTTCAGTCTTATGACTACCGGAGGCTACTATCACACCCTGCCGCTTGATAAGCTACGCAGGTTCATAGACAGTACGTCCGATGTACTGCGGGCCATGGGCTTTAAGAATGAAAAGGACCACCCGGAAGTAGCGCCCTCCCAGTTTGAAATAAACTTCTCATACACGGACATTTTGCGGGCCTGCGACCAGATACAGCTTTATAAGCTGGTCTGCCGGCAGATCGCTCACTCCATGGGCATGACAGCTACCTTTTTGCCCAAGCCCGTCAACGGGCTTAATGGCAATGGCATGCATAGCAATTTTTCATTAGCGAAAAACGGCAAAAACCTCTTATACGACAAGGCCGGGCGGGATAATTTGTCAGAATTTGGCTGGGAGATAGTGGAAAAGATATTAAACAGAGCGACGGAGATTTCCCTGATCTTAAACTCAAGCGTCAATTCCTATCGTAGGCTGGACCCGAACTACGAAGCCCCGAATCAAATCAAAGCTTCGGCAAACGACCGGGGGTCTATGGTTCGTATTCCCTTAGGTAATGAACGATCGGCCAGGATAGAAGTACGTTCCGTTTCACCGGACGCCAACCCTTACTTGCTTGGATTTACCTTGATGAAAATCAGCCTGGAGGATAAGAAGCCGACGTCCAAGAACACAAGACAACGGCTTAGGTTCCTGCCGGGAAATATAAATGACGCCATACGCCAGTTTCGAGCGAGCCAGTTTACTACCGATATAATGGGTAAATCCAGCAAAGCAAAATATGTTGAATTCAAGCAGGCTTCTGCGTACAGGAATCCCAGGGAGCTGGGCAATTGTATTAAAGAGGCTGAAATTATTTATCACCACGAGATCACGAACCAGCATCTCTGGAGCAAATTTTAGAAGATATATTTCTGCTGGTGCAGGATTCGACTCACTTCCAGAGAGCCCGAAACTTCATGACTGCAAGCATAGCTTGCATCAGAAGATTTCCTTGCGAACAGCCACAGGCTGTTCTCACTACGAAGGCTGCCTTCGCAAATTCGACACACTCTATATCAAATAAAATACCGACCATGAAGGCCGGCATCTTATTTGGTGCAGGGTGCAGGATTCGAACCTGCGAAGGCATAAGCCATCAGATTTACAGTCTGACGTGTTTGACCGCTTCACTAACCCTGCTCGTCAGAACTTTCGCGCTTATCTCGTTTTGTCAAAGGCAAAAGCTTCGATTTAGCACTATGTTCCTCCTCTTAGTTTTCCAAACAGTCGTATCGGCAAAGCCGCTCCTTGGTTTGGAAAACTATAAAAACCAAAGATCGACGTGGAGCCACCTGTCGGATTCGAACCGACGACCTACTGTTTACAAAACAGCCGCTCTAACCAACTGAGCTAAGGTGGCAAAGTATTTAACAGGTCTCAATTGTAGCAAAAACAGGTTAAATTTGCTACTATTCTGTAGTTGTAACGCCATCTTAGCTCAGGGGTAGAGCACTTCCATGGTAAGGAAGGGGTCCGGGGTTCAAATCCCCGAGATGGCTCCATTTACAATCAAGGAGATTTCTGTTAATATTTAAAATCTTATGGCAAAAAAAAGTGACAAGCGAAAATTAATAGGTCTTGTGTCTGAGGAAACCGGGCATCGGACTTACTATACCCGCAAAAACACTATGAACACCCCTGATAAACTGCAACTTAGGAAATATGATCCTATTGCCCGGAAGCATGTGTTGTACGTAGAAACAAAGAAAAACCTAGGCCGCAACGAAGTCAAGCCCAGAAAAAAATAAACCCCTCTACCTGCTGTTTAAATCGTGGCCTAGCTCGCTGATGGTCTCTATCAGTTCGTCTTTGGTGAGGTGAGAGATCTGTATCTCGTTGTGCAGGGCTATTATATAGCCTTGGATCATATGCTTTAGGTGTATCGCATCTTTGCGCCACAGGTTATTTACAGTAAAGTGATCTTCGCTGCTTAACACGCGGCTGGCTATTGTTAGAGAACCCAGAAACGGGCCGACATTCACATGAGCGTTTAAGATGTCCTCTATCCTGATGCTTAATGTGTCATTGCTAAAGAAGAATGTTCTTTTAGTTATGTTCAGCGTGGTTCTGTCCAGCACTATGCTGTCGGGGAAAGGGTCGACCGGAAAGACCGTACTGGCACTGGCCAGGACTTCATTGGAGAGCTTTACCATTTCTTTGACGTGAGCCGGGTCGCTGCGGGTCTGCTCATAATTTGCTATGGGGCCGGGGTCGGCCACGCTTGAATATTTGACGGCTTTTGCAGGGCTTTTCTCTTCAGCCTCTTTCTCTTCGGGTTTTTGTTCTTCTTTAGCTGGATTGTCATTCTGTTCCTTGGGAGCATAAGGCTCGGTGTTTTGATGGCTGTTATCGTTCATAGGCTCGGTAGCTTCCTCTTTGTGTGCTTGATTCAAATTATACACGTGGCGGTTGAAAAATGCTTCAGCCGCAAACCTTCCGACCAGCTTGTGATGCAAGCCCGCACTCAGATAATACTTCAGGGACCGGGGCCGGTTCTTGGCAAAAGAGGAGGAGGGTTGCGTGGAGTTTAGGCTGTTGACCTTTTCCATGTAATTTCCTCCGTATAGTAATTACAGTATATATTATCCACAGGCTTTTTCCAATTTAATAGTTATATGAAGTAACTATCCTTTCGTTGTAAATAACACCGATCAACTGTTTCTTCCCTGTAAAAAATATCTGGAATTTTAAAATTTCCTTGACGCCCTGATTCAGTTTAGTAGGATGTATTTTGTATGTTTTTATTTTGTGAGTAAAAACATCTAGTTGTACCCTGTTGCTACATATTGGTGAAACGTAGCAGATCACAACAATCAAATAAGTAAATAATATCCGGGGGTATAAGAGGAGGAAAAATGCGATTATTCGCTATTGTTTTGCTGTTGTCTATTACGGGCGCAGTCTTTTTTGGCAAAGTAGAGGTTTCTGCTGCCGAACAACAAAATACTAAAAATAAAACCAATGTAGTTTTGGTTAAGCAAGGAGACACCTTGTCTAAAATTGCTAAAAAACACCATACGACTTACAAAAGGCTTTTTAATGCTAATAAAAATGTCAAAGACCCTGACGAGATCTATCCGGGAGACAAGATCCGTATTCCAGGCAAAGACGAAAAGCTTAAAAACCGTTTAGTCCAAGACCTTGCTGTCCAGACAGGTTCCGACTATGGCTATCAAGCTCAAACCATTCCGAAAAAAACTAACTCTTCTGCGTATGGTTCTTCAGGCGGAAGCTACAATGGAGGAGTATGGGACAAGCTGGCTGCGTGTGAGTCGGGTGGAAATTGGTCTATCAATACCGGTAATGGGTACTACGGCGGATTACAATTCAACGTAGGGACATGGCGCGCTAACGGCGGAAGCGGTTATCCTCACCAGGCAAGCAAAGCTGAGCAAATTAAAGTAGCGAAGAACCTACATGCTTCCAGAGGCTTCTCTCCGTGGCCTGCCTGCTCGGCAAAACCCGCAGCGGGATCATGGTCCAGGGCTGCGATAG
>CAMLDK010000069.1 GCA_946478995.1 uncultured Candidatus Saccharibacteria bacterium
TTTACGTCCTTTAAAATGGTTTCGGCATCGGGCCAGTCCAGTATATGGTCATTGACGTCATTGCCGATCAGCAAATAAAATCCGGCGCGGAATTCTTTCTTTATTTTCGGCAGGGTCGAGCTTAGGGGAAAACTGGCTGTCGCCGGTTGGTAAAGTTCGACCTTCGGATCATCGCGGATAGAAAGTTCAACTATCGCTTTTCGATGCCCAAAAGCAGCAAAAGACCTCTTGTGTTTTGATCTCTCTTCGATCAAGACAAGCACCTTGTCCAGATTATATTCTTTTATCGACCGTCTTATGAAGCCGAGGTGACCCTTATGCATAGGGTCGAAAGTCCCGGCCATTATGCCTATGTTCATGCTACCTCGTCGGGTCTTCTCCGTTGTCAAATTTCGCCTGGCAACCGACGCAGATGTCGCACGGACCCACCATGGTCTGGTTAGGTCTGCTGGGGCAGCGTCTGTTTTGACAATGCCCCTTCTTCCATCTCCATTTGGACCTCTCGCTGCTTTTAGCCTGCATTTGCCCGCTTCCTCCGAATACGTTATCTGGATTAAACTCTATTTCGCCATTTTCTCCAAACATATTTATAGCGCTGCCCGGACAGCCTCCGCCGGTCTTTACGCCGCTGTCGGCTAAGAAACGGCTCATCTCCGCCTGTCTGGTCAGATAGTCATTGCTGCCGAACGCGGCCTGATCAAGGGCGGCTTGAAGCTGCGTAAATTCTTGCTTGGACCTAATATCCAGCTGGTCCAACACCCGTTTGTCGCCCACCTCTATACCGGTATGTGCCCATAAGGTATTCCTTTTGGCATTCTCTAAGACCACCGCCAGTTCCCGGCTCATTTCATAGCGCGTATCCCCGAGTGCGTGAGATTTTATGACTTCAAGAGCCTCATCATTCCAGTTGTGCTGAAGCCCGGCGATGAACCGCCTGAGCCCGAATGACGTTTCTCCAGCTTCCAGGCTGGTAGACAGTTCGTGCTCGAAACCCAGCCACTCGAGCGCCTTTTTCTCGGCTACACTATCGAGATAGTCTTGATTGCCGCGGAAAAGCTCTATTTGCTCGCTGACACTGTCTATGGCGCCTTTTTCCCGGATGTAAGGCAAAACTTTCTCCAGCAAGGTTATGCAGCCTTCCGGCAGGACACCCGGATCAACTACCAGCTGGCGGTGTACTTCGAAAACCGACAAAGCCGAATCCGGATCTCGTACTTCTATAGGTTTTTTGAAGATGTTATCGGCAGTCGGATCCTCAAGCATATCAACCCAGGCTTGCAGAGGCACGTCTCTGACCAGGATAGATTCGGTCTTGAGGCCGCTTATATTGCCGTTTTCATCAGTGCTAAGCCAGTTGATCCTTAGGGCATCATCGTCGGCAAGGTGTTCCTTTTTGGCAATTTCCCCCGGAGCGTCCGCTTCGCTCATCTTCGGCGAGATGAATACTTTGATAACGTCCGGCTGCAACTCTTCTTCCAGATACCGGGCTTCATCTACTTCTATATCCACCCTCTTGAAGGCTTCTTCGCTGAAGTGGAAGCCGTATCCGCTCTCTGCCGATTCCACGGCAGTTTTACCCAGCCATAAAAATTTGCCTCCGGCCGGGGTATCCGCGAATTCTCTCTCGGTTCGGGATATAGCAAAAGGTATGCTGGCTTCTTTCACGGCGGTGACCAGATTGGTTTTAAGGTCGTCTAAAACATGGTCGGGGTAGGAGCCGTCCGGCAACCTATGGGCGCTCAAATGATCGACTTCGGTCAATACTCTTTCCCCTACCGGCAGGACACATCCGTCTGTTCTTTGTTTTCTTTCGTAAGTTTCTATTGTTGGCGGCATTAAAAAACCCTTTGTGTTTTCCGGCAGGAACAAAGGGTCTAAAACGCTTTTAACAAGCGAATTTTGCTTCTGCTCGGAAGACTTAATAATCTGTATCGGGCTTTAACCGTTGCGGCACAGCGAGGGAATTTCACCCTACTTCCAGAATCTGTTTGTTAAGTACATCTAGTGTATATCACGCTATATATAGCGTGCAAGCCGTAAAAATTACACCAGAACTAGAAGGATTACGATGCCTATGATGATGCGATAATAAGCGAAAACTTTGAAGTCATGGGTAGAGACATAGCGCAGCAGCCATCTTATCACCAAAAGTGCCGTAATGAACGCGGCTATCGTGCCGGCTATGACAGCCGGCAGGCCGCCGGCTACAGTATCAAAGCCTTCGTCGCCCTTCGCCAGCTGATAACCGCCGGCCAGCAGCAGCAAAGGAATACTCAGATAAAACGAAAATGCCGCTGCCGTCACCCTGTCCAAGCCGGCCAGCAGCCCGCCCATTATCGAAGCGCCCGAACGCGAGACGCCGGGTATGATAGCCAGCATCTGGAACAGGCCGACTTGAACCGCTTTAGGCAGGGTTATTTTATCCAGTTTAGCCTGGGTAGAGAAATTTTTAGCGGCCGAATGATAATGCTCAATCAGCCATATGATCACGCCGCCGATGATCAGGGCGATACCTACGGTTCTAGACACGGCATAGACCGACACCTTGTCCCGCAACAAAAAGCCGAACAGGCCGCCGGGTATGGTGGCAGCTATCCAGCAGGCCCAGAAACGCAGGGCGGACTTTTCCCTCTTGACCAGGCCCACTACCCTAGAAATCAAATCAGACCGGTAGTTCCAGATGACTGCCGCTATGGCGCCTAGCTGGATCACTACGGTAAAAACTCTGGCTGTGTCCTTATAGTTCATGACATGCTCGGCCACGATCAGATGTCCGGTGCTGGAAATGGGAAGAAACTCGCTCAAGCCTTCGACAATACCTAAAATGATAGCTTGAAAGATTTCCATTTGGGTTAATTATAGCTTAAGAGCGGTTCTTTAGATCTTCAGCTATATCTTCAAAACCCAGAACTTTTAACGCCTGGGCAAATTTTTGAATCTTAGCCTGTCTTTGCGGCGGCTCCGCTACGTTGGCTAGTTTCTGATCGATAAGATTGAGCAGCCATTTTTTTCCACTGTCATCAGTCGGGGACGGATTGCGGCCTTTGGGTTGGGAGTCCGGGGATCCGACGATCTCCAGCGAACGGGCTGACCGGTCCTTTTTTCTCAAACGCCCCTTTTTTATCAAGTTATTTACATGAAGCGCAACCGTCGCAACCGATGAATAATTGCAGCCGTTCATTATCTCGCGGTAGCTCGGGCCGTAGCCATGTTCGGCTATGAATTTCTCAATGAACCCAAGGAGTTCATGCTGTTTCTTACTCGGCCGCTGTCCGTTGCTTTCCATCTCTTAGCTTCCTATCAGGCATGATGTTTTATACGTTTAAGGGCTTTCTTATGGGTTGTCTTATGCTCCGCGCCTTTGAAAACCCAGGTCTTATACCAAAAATAGTTCCAGATCGTAAAGAAAGCCGAAGCTATGAATTGTCCGATTGCCGGTTCTATCCCGATATCCTTCAACCCCTTTAAGATCAGATAGTTAAGCAAAAAGGCATTCAGGGCCGTGTAAATGACGTAGCGCTTGGTGGCTACCGTCAGGGTCGTGGGGCGCTTCGTTTTGAACACCCAGTAGCGCTCCAGCAGAAAATTAAGGGTTATGCCCACTCCGTTGCCTAGGAAATTGGCCGCGAAAAGGCCTATATGGTCGTAAGTCAGGACGATTATTATATATCCGCTCCAGAACCACGCGCCGCCGGCTACCATATACTCAACAAACCGCTTCAGTTCTTTAGCGCGGCGGCTGTGAACTTTGGATTTCTTTTTAGCTTGTTTCATATTTATTTTTTGTTGTTTCGACAATTATAACATTACCGAAGAGCTTTAGTTGATATAATCTAGAGGAAGCGCCATGAAAAATAATCCACTTATAATATTCCGTCTGGTCCTGGTAATCGGCGACTTCCTGGCCCTGGTCGCTGCTTTTACCGCCGCTTATGTCCTAAGGGTCAAATACGACGAGAGACCGCTTATAGAACAAGTCCCTGTTGAGACATATTTATATGCTATCTTGCTTGTCTTGCCGCTTTGGATAATCGTCCATAGCGCCATAGGCCTCTACTCAAAAAATGTCATCGAGCATCGCTTCTCAGAACTCGGAAAATTGATCTTGGGCTCATTTTTAGGCATCCTGGTGGTCTTAGGTTATGACTTCGTGGTGGAAGCCGATACGTTGTTTCCCGCCCGTCTGGTGGTAGTATACGGACTGTTCCTGAGCCTTGGCTTCCTGATAATCTTCCGTACGCTGGCGCGTATAGGACGGCATATCCTGTTCAAGTATAACTTCGGTGTTACGAATTTATTGATTGTCGGCGGAAAGCGTTCGGTCGAAAATACCATGCAGCAATTTATCGATACTAAGAATACCGGCTATAGGATAGTCGGTATAGTCGGGCCGAGTAACGAGCAATATCCTGACATCCCTGCATTCACGAGTGTCGCGGCTGCCAGCAAAGAGCTTGTCGGCCATAAGATCCAAAGCATCATCCAGACAGAGCTGTATAAGGACGAAGAGAAAAATAGCGCGGTCCTTGTTTTCGCCCAACAGAATCATCTGGAGTACCGCTTCGTACCCGGCAACAGCGACTTATACAGCGGTAACATCGAGGTGGAATTATTCCGGGAGATACCGGTAGTGACAGTCCATCAGACGGCTTTGATAGGCTGGGGACGGATACTCAAAAGGGTTTTCGATGTTATCTTCGGCGCGTTGTTTTT
>CAMLDK010000070.1 GCA_946478995.1 uncultured Candidatus Saccharibacteria bacterium
ATTCGATGGACGAGCTGGAATTTGTGACCCATAAAGTAGAGTCTATCCTCGGGCAGCAGTTGGTTTATTCCAAACCGGCCAGCTCCCAGCAGGAACAGGGGCTGAACAGCGTACTTCCGCAGTTCGTAGACCAGTTGCAAGTCAGAAGAAACATGAACACCGGAGCCATAAGCACCAGTTTTCCCTTCACTTCCGCAGAGCTTACCCAGGATAACGGAGTCTTATACGGTATCAACATGCACAATTCCGGCTTGGTCATATTCGACAGGTTCACGCTGGAAAACGGCAATGCCGTAGTATTCGCGAAATCCGGTGCTGGCAAAAGCTTCTTGGTCAAACTAGAAGCACTGCGGAGCATCATGTTCGGTACAGAGATCCTGATAATCGATCCGGAGAACGAATACCAGAGGATGTGCGAAGCGGTCGGCGGAGCATACGTAAGGCTAAGCTTGAACTCAAACATCAGGATAAACCCGTTCGATTTGCCTAAGGTTATAGATGTTGAAGAGGCAGATAACGCTTTGCGCAGCAACTTGATTACCCTGCATGGTCTGCTCAGGCTTATGATGGGCGGGGCTGCCGCCCAGGCGGCGGCGGCAGGCGGCGGCGTAGCCATGCCGGCGTTATCACCCGGTGAAGAGGCTGATCTTGATGCCGCCTTAATCGAAACTTATGCCAAGGCCGGTATTACCAATGACCCCCTGACCCACAACTCGACACCGCCGACCATAGCTGATCTTTACGACACTTTGCTTCATATGGGCGGATCCGGTCCTCAGCTGGCCCAACGGCTCCGTAAATATACTTCGGGCACCTTCGCCGGTATCTTCTCTCAGCAGAGCAACATAAACATCGATAATCCTATGGTAGTGTTCAATGTCCGCGATCTGGAAGATGAGCTGCGGCCAGTGGCCATGTATATAGTGCTAAATTATGTCTGGAACAAGACCAAAAGCGACACCAAAAAACGGATTTTGATAGTGGATGAGGCCTGGCAGATCATGAAATACGAGGACAGCGCCAACTTCATGTTCTCGCTTGCTAAGCGGGCCAGGAAATATAACTTGGGAATCACTACCATCAGCCAGGATGTCGAAGATTTCATGGGTTCGCGCCTGGGAAGAGCTATTGTGGCAAACTCTTCAATGCAGTTTTTGCTTAAACAGTCGCCTTCGGCAGTCGATGTTTTAGCGAACGTTTTTAAGCTTACGGAGGCCGAACGCAAACGTCTCAGCCAGTTCCCGATAGGCCAGGGATTATTCTTTGCCGGCGAAAACCATGTACATATCCAAGTCCAGGCCAGCGAAACTGAAACCGAGCTTATCACGACCAATCCCGACCAGATAAGACAGCTGGAGCAAGAAGGCGAGATCACCGACCAGGCAGGCTCCATTGATCTGGAAAATCGCCTAGCTCCGGGATCAACCAACGAAATTAACCAATAAAACGATGTCAGCAGAACCGCTTAGGCAGCTAGATCCGGAAGAATTACCAGAAGACGAATCTACAGATTTAGAAGGCCTTGAGGGCGGCGGGGAGAGCACGCCGCGAGAAACCGGGCACTTGCAAGGTTTGCCCAGCCGAATCCCCGAAGACAGCGCCGAGCCGGGTTCCGACCCTTCTGGAATCCACGGCATAAAAGGCGGCGGCGAAACGACACCGCGCCGGACCGGACATTTGCAAGATGCCTCCTCTCCATCGAGCGCTTTATCGGGCGGACAAATAGACGCCGCGGAAAGAGCCGCCGGTACGGGCAGAAAAGGCGTTTTACCGGGTGCCGAGGAGGGTTTGGTAAAAGGCGGGCTAGGTTCGCTCGGACCCAAGGGCCCCGCAAAAGGAGTGCTTGGCCTGGCCTCCAGGATGTTCCAAAGCAAAAGAGCGCGCAACGGCGGTCTGATAGGCGGCGGAATAGTAGGATTAGTCATTGTTATGATAACTACTTTTTCGCCAATCTTAAGACTCGACCATTTATTTCAAAATATAGATGACCGGGCTTTTGCGGCCGCGGGCGACGCGGTAGAGCATAGGATGGAGTATTTATTTCAAAGATATATACTGCTCCAGATAACCAATATGAACAGTTGCAAGACAATAGTTTCTAGCGACTGCCGGGCGGATTATTCCAACCAAGGCATTGCGGCTAATCTTTTTAACTCCTGGAGAGATGCCCGGGTAGAAGATAAGATTTTCAACAAAATGGGTCTGACCGTGGAGTCCACCCGAAATCCCGACCGCAAAGCCGGGGTTCATAGATTTACTTTAAGAGACAGAGGCGGCAATAAGATTACCTTCAATAATGAAAACGACTGGAATAGGTTCGTTGAAGGGCAATTCAAGGGCGGGAGCAGAGAATTCGGCCGGGAAATGAGAAAAGCTCTCAGAGACACCACCTATAACCTGAATATCATGCAGCGCAAACAAGTCAGGAAATACCTCGAGAGAAAACATGACGTTAAACTTTGGTGTTTTTTAGCATGCAAGACAAAAGATAATGCTGAAGAGAAGTTCAAGAATAGTAAGACAAAATTAAAATATATGTTTGTCAAGAGGTTCATTTACCCCTTTTCGGCTAAGTACGGCACTATTATGAACTGTCTTATTTCCGGCGACATAAGCAATAAATGTTCGCCGGAAAAGCTTAGAGAGCAAGGGCTGGACCGTGACGCGATAAGCGACGAAGAGCTGACTAAGATAACCGAGAGGCTGGAAGAGGCGGAAAAACAAGGCAACCTCAAGCTTTCTTCCATAATAATCGAGGATTTGCTAACAAAAATATTAGGCAGAACCGGAGCTAGAACTTTGATAAGCGCGGTACCTGTAGCCGGGCAGATATATCTTGGCCTTCTTGTTGTAGACACCTTGAATGAGGCGGATAAATTCGTAGAAAACCATGGCTTCAGCAGAATTGCCGCGGATATTAATGCCAGACAATATATAGAGTTCTACCAGGCTAACAGGTCGGACAGCGATGCTCTTAAAAGAGGCAAGTTATCGCTGGAAGACACCGGCGCACTGGTAAGCCAGTTCGACGGAGCGGAAAAAAGCTGCGTCTACAAAGCCTATAACAACAATCCGGCATATAACAATATAGCTTCTCTTTCACCTACGGCATTTGCCCAAGCATCTGATTGTAATGACGATGAAAACTATAAATGCGCTAACGGCAAGCCCATCCCCGAAGGCGAACAAGTCTGTGAAGAGAAGAAAATAGCCAGGGTCTATGAAATTGAAGAAATAAGGAATAACGACGTAGTGGACGGACTAATGGACGCCTTGAACTTTTATGAGAAATGCGCGGTGCCGGATCCGCCGCTTATAGACTGTCCGCTTAAGGTTAGCACCGTGGGTCATACGATCATTACAACCGTCAACGACGTTGCCGAAGCTATCGCCAGTCCCGCCGTAGATGCCGCTATGGGTGCTTTAAGAATAATCCCCGGCGTGGGAGACTTTTTAGACTTTGTCCAGGGTAAGTTCTCTGACCTTATCCAGGCAGTCATGAGCAATTGGTTCCCTCTGCCCGTTCAGGTAGACAGTCCGCCCAGGGAAAAGTATGACGGGCTGGAAGGAGGCGCCGCGTTAGCTGCCAGCGAATTCGGGCAGGGCGGATATACCGACCAAGGGGATTACGGCCAAGGCGCGCCAAAAGTCAGCAAAGAAGATTTTGCTGCCATTCAGCAAGATTATTTTGATCAGCGAGATTATGAATTCAAGACCTCCGGTTTTGTTAACAGGGTCGCGAATGTCGACGAGCCGAATTCATTAATCAGCAAAGTGGCTTCTGCCGTTCCTTCAGGTTTTTCAAATATGTTCTTCTCTATCCTATCCTCTCCTTCCAGCCTATTTAAAAGCCTGGCCAATTTGCCTGGTACTATTTTTGGCTCGTCTGCCAGCGCCGCTCAAAGCTTGACGCAAAGACAAGTCTCAGTGCATCCTTTTGGCGAAAGCCTTCACGCTTGGCCCTTGGATGATCCGGCAATCACGGCGGACCCCGGCAAATATACGGAAGAGTACTGTCAAAAAATTAAAGAAAAACGTCAGGAGACTGCCCGGGAAAACGAAATCACCGGCTTTATAGAATACACGATGTCAGATCCCTGCCTGCTTGAAACGGGTACGGTAGATTCCGGCTGCACATGGTTTGTTAAAGGCACCGGTTGCCTTCCAGAAGACCAAGATGCAGGAGATTCCGGCGGTTCAGAAGAAGCCAGCGTGAGTGTGGATCCGGATGACTTATATAAGCCTTCTGAAGATATCGCCTGTGCGCCCGGAACCAAAGATTTAGGAATACAAGACGGCTACCATGACCATGAGAAGATCAAGATACGCGTTTGCGCGGTGCTGGCGGTGCCGGAAACCGGCGAAACATCCGATGTGCCCGGAGCAAACGGTAAGCTTGTAGTGAACTCTGTGGTCTCAGCAGCCGTGGTTCAGATGTTCAAAGACGCCAAAGCCGACGGGGTCAGCCCTATAACAGCTTCAGAAGGGTTTAGAAGTATGGCCAGACAAACATATCTGTACAATTGCGGATGCACTGGTGGCTATCCTGTTGCGGCGCCTGGAACTTCTAACCACCAGATGGGGGTTGCGCTTGATGTAAGCGGCGCTATCAACTCTTGGATGATCGATAATGGTAA
>CAMLDK010000071.1 GCA_946478995.1 uncultured Candidatus Saccharibacteria bacterium
CTTTCCCTGGTCAGAATATAGGATAAGATTTTCCTCTGCCTTAATAAACCAAGGCCGAAAGGCACCCCAGAAACTTTTACTCTCTGCCAGGGAGCGTAATTGCTGCTCATCTGCATGGAAGCCGACATCCGTAGCGGACCTGATCTCTTTCTGCGAGCCATAAGCAAGTTCAATTTGAGTCTGCGACAACAGAGAATTTATACGGCCGTTTAATTCATCCATCGATAAATTGCCGAAGTCAGTTTGAGCTAAATACAGGTTTGTATAGGTTTTGTCCCTATGCAAGTAAAAGTTCGTAAGTCCGTAAATTAGAACTAAACAAGCCGCTATGGCGAACACCGATATCATTTTAAACGCAGGGTATTTGTGAATTTTTCCTATTATGTTTTTTCTAGCTTTTATAAAAGTTTTCTTCATGAATTTTTTGCTTAATCAGTGCTTAATTATAGACGCAATTATCTAGCCGGCAAATTTAGCGAAAACTGACTAAAGCCTTATACTTAAATAAATTATGTATGAAGCCGAGCTTGATTTTGTGAAAGTCCTGGCTAAGAAAGCCGGGGCTATCATGCTGGAATATTTTTCTATCGACAAGCAGATAAAATATAAAGACGACGCCTCGCCGGTGACTATTGCCGATGAGAAAGTTAACCGGCTGGTTATCGAAGAGCTGACTAAGGCTTTTGACTACGAAGTCATCGGCGAAGAAGAGAGTACCACTGAATACGGAAAAAACGACACCATCTGGATATGCGACCCCATCGATGGAACCAAGGCATTTATTTATGGATTGCCGACGGCTATGTTCTCGCTGGGACTTGTGAGCAAGGGCGTACCTGTCCTAGGGGTCGCCTATGATCCGTTCCTTGACAGAATGTTTTACGGCGTCCGCGCTAGCGGCAGCTATTGCAACGGCCGCCGGCTCAAAGTTTCCAAGGGCGGATTAAAGGGGCATAACGTTGGCGTCATAAGCGACGCTAAGGAACTTATAAAAACAGCGGATGTAATGCAAAGACTGGTCGGCAAAGGAGCTAATGCGGTCTATGTGGAAGGGGCAGTTTATAAATCATGCCTGGTGGCTGAAGGCAAGTTCGTCGGATATTTTTCCGACTTGCCGAAAACCCATGATCTGGCGGCCGTAAGTGTAATCTTAGAAGAAGCAGGCGGCAAAATAACCGCGGTTGACGGCCGTCCCTTGGATTTTTCCGAATACTTTGAAGGGGCGATTGTTTCAAACGGCGTGGTCCATGAAGAACTTATGAAAATTTTAAAGGGATAGGCTTATCTTAGGCGAAGCGTCTTCACAATCTCGATAGCCGTCAGATAGAGTTTATTATTCTCATAGGCATCCGCTTCCAAAGAAATTAATTTTGTTTTATCCTTGGAGTCTTTGCTGTAAAATCCGCCTGATACCAGAATCTCATCTGCTTCGCCGGCAAAGTCCAACCCTAAAGTTTCATCCTTTTTAAGGTTGAAATTACCCTGGACTACAAAATATGAAAAGTAAGCCGAAGAATCCAGGCCGAAATCTGTCACTAAGCTCTTTTCTCTCTGGTTGGAAGACGGATCAGTATATTTAATAGGACGCGATTCTTTTATGGCCAATCCCCGGCCCAGGTATTCGCTGTCCGTCTCACCCGCCCCTTGTTTGACCAGCACCCTGAACTCGGCCATAAAGTTATCGCCGTTAACATCCGCAAGCTCTACCGCCGGCGAATAAATTGTGATTTCCCTGCTTAGTTCATCTACTTTCCAGTCGGCAGGATATTTAAAATCAATAAGCATACGATCGCTGGTATATTCCTGGGTCAGCTCGTTTGCCGGACTTTCGCTTGCAACATTGCCCTGGCTTACCGTCCCAGCCGGAGATGGGTTGACCGCCTGATTATCTTTTTTCGAGAATAATTTCCACGCAGCAAATCCGGCTCCGGCAAAAATCACGGTTAGAAGTAAGGCTGCTATCAAGTATTTCTTCTTGCCTGAGCCGGGGTTTTGATTGGGGTTGATAATCTCTACTGATTGGTTCTTTAAGTTTTTCAATATTTCAGAAGCAACATCATCTGGCTGGCTATTCTTTCGCTGATCCTTCATAAAAAACCTCGCTTAAGTTTTATTATCTCATAAAGCACAAGCAATTTTTAATTATTGATATTTATTATATATTTGAGCGATGCATGCACTTTACCTGCCCGGTTACAGCCCCGGGAACCGCGCGGCAACTTACGAACTGGCCGGGGAAGTAACCGGCTTTCAGACAAGCACCGTTTTTGAGTATCCTCACTGGGGCGGCGCTGATTCCGAGCAGCCAGCCTTTGATCTTGATAGAACATGTGACGGTCTGATAGCGGCAATCGCCGGAATAGATGGGGATTCCGTAATAATCGCTAAATCCATGGGCGTGAATGTCTGTTTGCGAGCACAGACTATAAGCAACGCTTTCGAGCCGACCCAGGTAGTTTTTATCGGCGCGGCTATAAACGAACACGCCAGGAAATCTGTACCTATTGATTTATGGTTAAAAGATTACCGTACCCCTTCATTATGGCTGCAGCAAAGAGATGATCCGACCTTGTCAGCTGAAGATCTGGACAACTACTTGGAAAGTGCCGGCCTTGCCAGCAGAGAACTGGTCGTTATGGACGGAAACGCCCATGAGTATGGCGCCGCGGCGGTTGCAGAAATTATCGGCCAGCGCCTGGAACTTAGCTAAAGGCTTTTAAGAATTCCTTTATCTTAGCTGGGTCAATTTCTCCATCCGTTTCAATTCCACTGGCCGTATCAAAGCCAAGCGGCTGCTTTTGTGCGTATATTTTTTTTGCGATATCAACGGTTATGCCCCCGGCAATAAGATTCGGCTCGTTCAGTGATATTTTAGAATGGTCGAACATCTTGCCGCTGCCGGAAACCTCACTATCCAGCAAAGTCATAAAAGCTTCTGCCGGACTCTCATCTCCAGGTCTTATGGTCTTGATAACCGGCAATTCGTAATCGGATAAATCATCTTCGTGGCCGGACAGCTGGACCGCATCAACGCCGGCTTCCTTAGCGATCTTGTTTACCTCTTCGGGACTTTGGTCTTCAAATACCCCTACGGTAATGGTATTTTTCGCGGCCTTAACTATGTCCTGGGCCTGGGCAATATTTACTTTGCGTCGGCTTCTTGGAACGAAATTAATGCCTATCATATCGGCTCCATACCTGCTACAGATTTCAGCGGCTTTTATCGATCTTATTCCGCATAATTTTATTATCGGCTTTCCTAAAAGCTCCTTTATTTTTAGCTCAGGAAAAGGATGCTTCATCAATTCCGTGCCGACTAAGATTCCATCGGCGTCCTTGGGTACATCGGCGTAAGTCTTTATACCGCTTTCCGCTACTTTTATGATTCCCGCCGGGATTTTTTTAATCAGCCTATCGAAGAGACTGTTATCTAAGGAAAAATCATTGAGGTTCCGGCTGTTTATACCTATTATCTCCGGCTCCAGTTTGAGCACCCTGTCAAGTTCGACTTCGTTATGCACCTCTACAAGAACCTGCAGGAAATTCTCTTTCGCGTATTTGTAAAGCTCGTCCATTTTTTGATCATCCAGCATAGCTGCAATCAGCAGGACCATATCGGCTCCGGATGTCTTTGCTGCTCCTATGTGTTCTTTGCTTATAATAAAATCCTTGCACAAGACCGGTATACCGACCGATTCTGAAATCCTAGCCAGGTCCTCAAAACTTCCGCCGAAATCTTCCGGCTCGCATAGCACGCTGATCGCACTGGCTCCGGCGCTCTCGTAAATTTTCGCCTGCTTCACTACATCCACCTTGTCCGCTATAAGACCCTCGCTGGGACTGCGTTTTTTTATCTCGGCTATCAGACCGCCCTTATAAATCCGGTCCTTGCTTGGCACTTCAATGTGCGAAGTAAAATCACGTTTTCCATTCCTACGGGCTATCTTACTTAAAACATCGGGTATCTTATATGAGTCTAGAATTTTTTGGGCGGACTTTGACTGCAAAGACTTTTTAGCTATTTGATAAGCTTTCTTAAAATCATCCGCTTTTCCGGCGAGATATATAGCTGCTGCGGCGTTAACGAGCACTAGATCGGTTTTTGGTGATCTATGGTCGCCCGATAATATTTCCTGGGCTACCTTTACATTTTCTTGGGCGGATGAAGAAGACAAAAGGCCGGCGTCAGCTACCTGCTCAACCCCGAAATCTTTAGGACTGACCTCATATTTTTTTATTTCACCGTTCTCTAACTCGAATATGGTCGTCGGGCCGGATAAGGTTATATCGTCCAAACCGTCAGAACCTACCGCGACGATTATCCTCTCCTTATTCAAAATTCTACAGACTTCTATGATGATTTCCGCGTA
>CAMLDK010000072.1 GCA_946478995.1 uncultured Candidatus Saccharibacteria bacterium
GAAAAGTCATTTTCTATCGCAGCAGTATTAGGGTAGGCAAAGCCGTTATACAAATCGCTGAATTCTTGCGCGGTAAATGTTTTGAATTTAGTTTTTTCAGTGTGCTCTATGGTGTTTAAAGGCTCGTTGTTAGCTGCCGTAGAATTGCCTGGCTTAGCCTCATCCCGCCACAAAAACCAGTAGAGGCCAAAACCTATCAAAGCGGCAATGCATAAAAATATAATAAACTTTTTAAGCATATCTGTTACAACTATATCAGAACTGGCGGCTAACTCTTCTAGTTGCTACAATATCTCTTGTCAATATTTCCGGGTCGTCTAATGGTAGGACACTGGGTTTTGGTCCCAGCAATCTAGGTTCGAGCCCTAGCCCGGAAGCCAATACTAAATACCGTTAAATTTTTTGGTTCGGCCGGTAAATTAAGTTTGTGCTTGACATTTACATATATTTGTAGTATAATCTTAAACATGAAAAATATAAGAAGTTTTGAAAGTTTACGTTTTAGTCGTTTAAGAGAAACGAGGTATGCCGCACTTCTATCAGCTGCTTTATCTGTAGTTGCTTTAGCTGGATGTACTATAGACGATAAATATGGCATTGATCCTATAAAAGTTCCTAAAGGTAGTGAAGATTTAGGCACTACCACTATATCTTTAGGAAGAGATAAAACACCAGCTAGAAGCTTTTACGTTAAAGATTCTCTGGTCAACACAGTAGATTGCGGAGGAATCACCGGTGGAAACGAAATATCAGGTCCAGACGATTTTCATAAAGTAGTCACTCCATCAGCCGGACCTAACAGCAAAGTAGATTGCGGCTTTATATGGGCAGACGGAAGTATAGGCCCAGATGTAGTATCTAAACAAGTGGAGATTCAGTACTTTGATCCAGCCGGTCAAAGCACACCGTAAGGTTATAACAAAACAATGGGATACACATTAGAACTTGGTTATGCCGAGAAACTTATCCAACAAGAGTCTGGATATGTGGAAATAGAAGGTTTTGAGAAAGCAAGAGTAAGGCCTCAAAGAGCTGGCTCTACGCTTTGGCTTGATCCTGATTCACCTAAAGTTAATGAAGGTTTAGATATTGCGCCGTATGAGTATGGTGACGATCCTCTTGAGGCAGAGGACCACGAGTTACCTATGGCGGTTGATGATGATGGCAAAGTTCCTGCCGAGATGGACGTCACCTTTAACTACTCAAAAAGAATCCGCGAGGTCATAGATGCACACTTATCTGACTTACACGGACAAAAAGCAGCCGAAGGTGCAGCTATGCTCATGGAATTAATTGCAGGATTGGATCCAGATGAAGAACCGACTGACTATTGGAGTCCCACAGACGGCAATATTAGAAAGTTAACAGAAGCTTTGCTTGATTGGACATTTCAACATCCTGATGCAGTATTTCGGTCAGTAGGTTAGATATATCGTTGTTACAATTTAGTTTGACATGTCCAGCAAGGTTCTGATATTTATTAGGGAAGTGAAAAGCACAAGCAAAAACAAATCTATTAGCCTTGGCCCGGGTTTGATCACTCTATGTAAAATACATTTTGCCTTGGCGGCACTTATAATAATCCAGACTATCGTTTATGATGCTTCTAAATTGATAACGCCGGAGGTTGTTTTGGACAGGTGGTTTGTAGTATCCATGCTGCTTCTGATCACGGGGTTCATCTGGTATTTTGTGAAATCCAAGTCCGGCAATATCATTCCTTATAAATCTCTTGTTTTAGCCCTTATAATGGCCGATCTGGCTTTAGCGGCGTATAGCGTCTATGCTACCCGAGGTATGGCCAGCCGGGCTGTTTTTCTATTTATCATCCCGATAGCGGTAAGCGCAGTCTTAAGGAGCAAAGCCGCACTTTATGCTACAGCCATAGCCTCGATAGCTATTTATTCGCTTACTTGTATTGCTTACTTTACCTGGAACTTCAACGAGGGCTATAAGGTAGAGCTGTACGGCGAAGTGGGCTTTTATAGCGCCATGCTCTTAGTTGTAGCGGCATTATTGTCGACGGTTTTACATCCAAAAAATAATTAATTTTGCTTGCCAGTCTTGTCTAAAGTTGATAAAGTAAAGTCCTAGTGTGAATAAAAATACTAGGACGGTAAAAGTAGAAAGTTTTAATCGCCTGAACGGCGATTTTTTTAAGACCAAACCAGCAAAGCTGGTGCTGAAAGACGGCAAGACATTTGCCGGAGAAGTACCGGCTTGGCAGGAAGATTCGGTGGCAGCCGAGGTTGTATTCAATACCGGTATGACAGGTTATGTAGAATCTTTAACAGACCCGTCCTACGCTAATCAGATCCTTGCTTTCACTTATCCGCTGATAGGCAATTACGGAGTTCACGAAAAAGCTTGGGAGTCTGAGAAAATCCACGCCAAGGGCGTGGTCCTCAGCAGCCTGATCAGCGATTGGAGCCATCCACTGTCATCGCAATCATTCCTGCAGTGGCTGCAAGAACAGAAGGTGCCTCTCATCCAGAACGTTGACACCAGGGCACTGACCAGACATTTGCGGACAAAGGGCGTAGTGAACGGCTTTATAACTTCCAAGTCTCGCCCTAAAAAAGATTTCGTATCCAGCAAGCCCGATGTATCCATAGATAAGCCGAAGCTGTATAAAACCCTAGGCGCGACTAAAACCGTTGTTCTTTTAGACTGCGGTGCTAAGGAAAATATCGTCCGCTCACTACAAAGCAAAAAACTTAATGTACTCCGAGTGCCGAACGACTACGACTTTTTAAATGAAAAATACGACGGCGTGATGCTATCAAACGGACCAGGCGACCCTACGGACTACAAACAGACTATCGGCACTATCGAAAAGCTTTTGAGGGGCAGTAAACCGATATTCGGCATATGTCTGGGCAGTCAGCTAATGTCGCTGGCAGCCGGAGCAAAAACCTATAAGCTGAAGTTCGGCCACCGCGGCCATAACCAGCCCTGCCGGGATATGAAAACCGGCAAATGCTATATAACCAGCCAGAACCACGGCTACGCCGTCCAAGCCAAGACTTTGCCGAAGGCCTGGGAAGTATATTTCTATAACCTGAATGACGGCTCGGTCGAAGGAATAGCCCATCGCACTAAACCGTTCTTTTCCGTCCAGTTCCACCCGGAATCCTGCCCGGGACCGACGGATACTGCATGGCTGTTTGATAAGTTCGTGGAGACGCTATGATCGAAACCTACAGACCTCGAACACCTAAGTCAAGCAAAGCTCGACTTTGCAGTTCGTTCTTAGCGCATAATAATATTTTTAACTCCGCTGCTCATGCAACGTACTATTTGTACGTCTTATTCCGCTGCTCGTTAAGAAATAATATTCTGCACTCAAGCCTGGAGGTTTCGTGAAAAAGGTCTTAATTTTAGGTAGTGGTGGTTTGAGGATAGGACAGGCAGGCGAGTTTGATTATTCCGGATCGCAAGCTATCAAGGCACTCAAGGAAGAGGGCATAAAAACCGTTCTTATAAACCCGAATATAGCGACCGTCCAGACCGACCCGGGCTTGAGCGACAAGGTTTACTTTCTACCGCTAAATGTCGCTGAGGCTGAAAAAGTTATTAAAAAAGAGCGTCCGGACGGGGTTTTGCTGAGCTTTGGCGGACAGACGGCTTTGAACCTGGGGCTTGAGCTGAACGATAAAGGGATCCTGGAGAGATATGACGTAAGGCCGCTTGGCACATCCATAGAAACCATAAAGATCACCGAGGATAGGGAGCTGTTTAAGAACGCGCTTGCTGAAATTGGCGTAGATACGGCCAAAAGTATTGCTACCTATAGTGTCAATGAAGCTAAAAAAGCGGCAAAGAGCATAGGCTATCCGATAATGATGCGCTCCGGCTATGCTCTCGGCGGGTTAGGGTCCGGGAAAATAGAAAACGAGAAAGAGCTTGTGGCCAGAACAAGCGAAGCGTTTCATAAGATCAAACAAGTATTGATAGAAGAGTATCTGGAGGGCTGGAAAGAGATTGAGTACGAGGTAGTGCGCGATTCGGACGGCAACACTATAACCGTCTGCAACATGGAAAACCTTGACCCTATGGGTATCCACACCGGCGAAAGCATCGTCGTAGCACCCAGCCAGACACTGACTAACAAGGAATACCACGGCCTTAGGGAAGTGGCGATAAAAACTATAAAACACCTGAATATAGTCGGCGAATGCAACATACAGTACGCGCTGAATTCTAAAACCGGCGAGTACAGGGTGATCGAGGTAAACGCCAGATTGAGCCGCTCCAGCGCGCTGGCTTCAAAGGCGACCGGCTATCCTTTGGCGTATGTTGCAGCAAAGCTGGTTCTGGGCAAAAAGCTGCACGAGCTGCGCAACTCCGTTACCGGACAGACTTCA
>CAMLDK010000073.1 GCA_946478995.1 uncultured Candidatus Saccharibacteria bacterium
TATCACCAGCGCAGGCCTTCTGACAGGTAGTGCGGGGTTAAGTATTACCGGTGCTGGCACTATTAGTACCAGCCTGACTACACCACTTTTGCAAGGTGGTACCTCCAGCGGCGGCAACCTGACATTATCTTCTACTTCGAATGGTACTAAGGGCAAAATATTCTTTGGCAGCACTAGTGCCTTTGACGAGGTTAATAATCGCCTTGGCATTGCTACTGCTTCACCTACAGGTGATTTAAGCTTCGGCAATGGTGCTAACCGCACCATCAATATCTTAGATTCGACCGGCGCAGGCAATTCATTAACAATCCAAAGCGGCAATGGAGGTAGCGGCGGTGCAGGGGGAGATTTGACCGTACAAGCGGGATCGGGCAGCAGCAGCGGCGGCAACGGCGGTAATTTGAATCTCTATGGCGGCGGCACTCTTAATACTGGAATAGTTACAACTGGTGCAGTTAATCTTCAAACTCAAGGATCGGGTAACCATATTAGCGGCAACATAAATATTTCTACTGCCTCTTCAAGAGGTACTGGTTCGATTAGCATATCGACCGGTGCTTCTTCGGCTTCTACAGCCGGGTCATTGACTCTTTCTACAGGCAACTCTGCCTTCGGCGGCACTGGTGCCGGATCGAACGGGATTACTATAACGGCTGGCAATACCTCTAGCTCACCTAATGCAACAATCGGAGGAGCTATTAGTATAACTGCCGGAGCTGGCAGTAATACTGGGAGTGGTGCCAGAGGAGGCGGAATTACCATAACTACCGGTGCCGGCGGCGGCACTCAAGCTGGCGGTGATTTAACTCTTGGAACCGGTGCAGGAACCGGATCTGCCGCTATTCTGTTTAAACAAGGTGCTGCCACATCTGCCTCTATCGACACATCAGGTAACTTCATAGCGACAAATGATATAACCATTCAAGGTGGTGATATTAACACTAACCAGACCACGGCTACTCTTTTTGCGAGTACAGCCACTACGGTTAACATAGGTACAGCTGTTACAAGTGCCGCAGGAGGCCTTAACTTGGCAGGCGGTTCTGGCAGCACGGGCTGTTCGGTCAATGGTAACACCGGTGATTTTAGCTGTTCGGGTACTCTTACCTCCGGTTCTAATCAGGCATTCCTGCAAAACGGCAACTCCATGGGTGCCACCGCAGTTCTCGGCACCAACGACTCAAACAGTTTAGCCTTTGAAACCAACGGCACCACCAAGTGGCTTATAAACACTTCCGGTCATTTTCTGCCTAATGCTGATGATACTTATGACATAGGTTCTGACTCCAACAGAGTACGTGATCTATATGTAGGCGGAGAAACCATCCACCTTGGCGATTCTACTAGTGACGAAGCGGCGATAAGTTATAACAACACTACAGATTCATTGATCTTTAGGAATGCTACGGATTCTGAATCAGCATTTCAGATACAACAAGCATCTACCGCAGATTCATTATTTAACGTAGATAGCTCCAATAAGATTATAAATATAGGCGGTACGGTAGCTGTAGCAGAGGTTCCTGCCTCAGGTGGAGATACGGCAAGTCCTTGGACGGCAACTACTGTTCTACCGGCCGGAAGGTTTGGTGCTACTTCAGTTGCGCACAATGGTTATATATATGAAATTGGCGGTACAAATAATGGTACCACCGCTGAATCCACAGTCTACTACGCTCCTCTCAACGGCAACGGAACCGTCGGTACCTGGAACACTACCACCGCTTTGCCCGCCGCCCGGTTCAATGCTACATCTGTAGTCTATAATGGCTACGTTTATGTAATGGGCGGTACAAATGGTAGCAGTGAACAGACCACAGTCTACTACGCTCCTCTCAACGGCAACGGGACCGTCGGTACCTGGAACACTACCACCGTTCTGCCTGCAGGAAGACAACTTGCTACTTCGGAAGTAAATGATGGTTATGTATACGTAATCGGCGGCGGCAATAGCGGTACTGCTCAGACCACAGTCTACTACGCTCCTCTCAACGGCAACGGAACCGTCGGTACCTGGAACACTACCACCGTTCTGCCTGCTGCCAGAGCTGGGGCTGTAACTGTAGTCAACAATGACTATATATATGTACAAGGCGGCAATACCGTACCTGTTTGTGCTTCTACTCCTGTTACAACCACTTACTATGCCCCTCTAAATGCTAACGGAACTGTCGGTACCTGGAACACGACCACTTCTATATCTAATGCTCGCTTTGGAGCCGGAGCGATTGCCTGGGGAGGTTACATGCATACTTTCCTAGGAAAGAATAACGGTCCTTCATGCGGAATTGCTGGAGTTAGCAGCCAGTCCTTTGCTATTAACAGTGATGGTACTCTTGGCTCACAAACTAGCACTAATGCCCCAACATTCACCGCAATCCAGCCTACCATGGCAGCCTATAATGGCTATATCTATATCTTGGGAGGAACTACTAACGGCACCAGTAGCCTTACGAATGTTGAATATGCTCCTATTTCCGGAGATCAAGGCCAGGCCGGTAATGCTAACGATGGCAACGTAGTTAATCTTAATATAAATGGTAAAACGATTTTCCAAGACGGTAATGATTCCACGGACGCCTTCCAAATACAGAATTCTGCTGGCGAAAGCCTATTCAGCGCAGATACTAGTACCAGCCAACTTCTGGCAACAGGCTCGCTTACTCTTTCCAGCTCAAGTAACGGCGGCAGTGGCGGTTCGAACGGCGGCGCCGGCACTGGTGCCTCAGGTGATGCAGGCGGTGGCGGAGGAGGCGGTATTGGTGGTGGAATTCCTACCGATTACACTTGTCAAGGTGATGACGGTGCTCAGGCTGTTGATGTCGCAGGGTTGTTCGCTGTATTAACTGCTAAAGGCTATGCTACAACTGCTCCCGGAGCAGGCTTTGGAGTATGCCCCAATGTCAACGGAACCGGTTTGAACCATGGTAATGATGCAACGGGATTTGGTTCTGGCGGAGGTGGCGCCAACTATTGGGGCGGCAATGGTGGAGACGGTCTTTATGGAGGCGGCGGTGGAGGGGCTTCAGGCGAGGGCGGGGGCACCAACCAGACTGGCGGTACCGGCGGACAAGGCGTGGTTGTGCTGAGTTTCTCTAACGGTGTAAAAGTAGTAAGGACTTCCGGCTCCTCTTATACCGTTCCTTCCGGCGCAACCAGTGTAAAAGTTTGGGCTATAGGCGGCGGAGGAGGCGGTGCCGGAGCTATTGCTACTACCTCTTCTGCAGGCGGTGCAGGCGGTGCAGGCGGAGTTACTTATAGAACATTTGCAGTTGTTCCTGGCCATGTTATTTCATATAGCTTGGGAACATCAGGGGTCGGAGGCACGGGTGCTGCTAACGGAACTGCCGGAGGTACTACTACTGCCACACTCGCTTCTGTAACTCTGACAGCTAGCGGTGGGTCAGCCGGTCAATATAACAATGGCGCAACAGGTGCCGGAGGCAGCTTCTCCGGACAGGGCACGGTGATTCCTTTGCAAGTTCAAAATTCATCAGGCACTAGCCTTCTAATTGTAGATGCAACTAACGGAGGAACTACGGTTACAGGAACGAGCGCGGGTACGTATGCACTTACTGTTAGGAATACTGCAAGCTTAGGGTCCACTGCCGGCAATGTCAATTTAATAGGTAACCAATACGCTTCAGCAGCAGGCAATCAAGTAGGCCTTCAGACATATTTGTATCGAACCTCAGCAGGCTCTACCTGGACCACTGCTGCTCTCATTACGCAGCGTGTAACTGATGTAACTGGTCAACAATACATATCTTATGCTCCTAATGGAGCTAGCATTTGTATTAATTCCGTGACTTGTACAGCTACCCTTGGGGTTAATGGGAACGCCCTGGCTACCGGCGGTTTTGCCACTGGCGGTCCTGACGTAGCGGAGTACATAACAGCCTCACCGGAAGTTGAGACTATGGACATAGTCGTTGCCGACACTAATTATGAATCAGTCACCACCACCTCTAAACCATATGATCCAGCAGTTTTGGGCGTGATTGCCAACAAAGATTTATCGGGTTATTTAATGATGAACGCACACTATGGCCAGGAGTTTGACGCGAATGTTGATCCGGTAGATCCTAATGCCAAGCCTATGACTATAGCCGGACGTGTCTTCGTAAAAGTTACAGGTGAAAACGGCTCAATTAAACCGGGGGATTACATTACGACTTCTTCTACACCGGGGTATGGTATGAAGGCTACCCAGGCCGGCTCTACGGTCGGTAAGGCTTTAGGCTATTTCAACGGAGATAGCATAGAAGACCAAGATAAGGTTCTGGTACTCGTCAACTTAGATTACTATGCTGGCCCTACAGGTACGGAGTA
>CAMLDK010000074.1 GCA_946478995.1 uncultured Candidatus Saccharibacteria bacterium
CGTATGGTGGGCGTTAAGCCAGATACATAATAAAGGTTTGCTGTACAAAGGCTTTAAGAGTACTGCTTATTGTCCAAGATGCGAGACGCCTTTGTCTAATTTTGAGGTCAATGACGGCTACAAGGATGATGTACCTGACCCCAGTTTGTATGTGAAGTTTAAATTAGCCGACGAAGACGCATATTTGTTAGGCTGGACTACTACTCCATGGACTTTGCCTGGCAATGCCGCTATTGCCGTAAGCGCTAACGAGGTATACGTATATGTTCGGCTTAAGGACGATGAAGGGGTGGATCAAACGCTTATATTGGCCCAGAAACGCCTAGAGGCGCTCTCTAGCGAAAATTATAAAGTGATTAAAGAGGTAAAAGGAAAAGAGCTTGCCGGCAAGCGATATGAGCCTCTATTTGAATTGAAGAATTTGGATTCTTACGAGGGTTACGAAAATCTCTATAAAATCTGGACGGCTCCATTCGTAAGCATAGAAGATGGTTCGGGCGTACTGCATGTGGCACCGGCTTTCGGAGAAGACGACCTCAATCTTGGCCAGGAACACGATATTCCGGTGTTACAGACTGTGGACCCTAGCGGTAAAATCAAGCCGGATGTAGGGTTCGATGAATCCGCAGGTATGTTTTTCAAAAAAGCCGACAAATATATAATTGAACATCTGGCAAAATCCGGGAATGTCTACGCCGCCGAGACTTTCACCCATACTTATCCGTTTTGCTGGCGCTGTGATACACCCCTGATGTATTATGCGATTTCCAGTTGGTTTATTAAGGTCTCGGCTATACGCGAACGGTTACTCAAAACAGCCGAAGATATTAGCTGGACACCTGAGCATATCAAGAAAGGCCGGTTCGGCAAATGGCTGGAAGGGGCACGTGATTGGGCGGTTTCCCGCAACCGTTACTGGGGTGCGCCTATGCCCATATGGGTAAACGAAGAGGATGATACGGACTATATAGTAGTAGAAAGCTATGAGCAGCTGAAAGAGTTAACGGGAGATAAGGACTTAGACTTAAGTGACGTACACAGGCCGGGAATAGATGCGATAACCTTTAAAAAAGACGGAAAAACATACAAGAGGGTAGAAGAAGTGATCGATTGCTGGTTTGAATCCGGATGTATGAGAATAGGGCAACAACATTACCCCTTTGAAAATAAAGATAATTTTGAGAAGACTTTCCCGGCGGATTTCATTATAGAAGGGTTGGATCAGACTCGGCTTTGGTTCTATGTACAGCATGTAGTAGCAACCATATTGTTCGACAGTCCGGCCTATAAGAACGTGATAGTCAACGGTATGATCATGGCCGCCGATGGCCAGAAATTAAGTAAAAGGCTTAAAAATTACCCACCTGTAGAGGATGTATTCGACAGAGAAGGAGCCGACAGTTTACGCCTTTTCTTATTATCCAGCACCCAAGCCACGCAGACAGCCGACTATATGAGGTTTGACCGTGATAGCTTGAAAGATACGCAGCGCAATGTAATCGGAACTCTATGGAACACTTATAGTTTTTTTAATACGTATTCTAAAATAGACAAATGGGAGCCTTCTGCACAGCTTATAGAGCCGAAAGTAAGCAACATTCTTGATAAATGGATAATCTCCAGACTTAGTTATACTGTCAAAATAACAACAGAAAGTGCCAATCAATACCGTATATCTAAAACTATAGAGCCTATTTTTCTGCTGATCGATGATCTATCTAATTGGTATGTCAGGCGTTCCCGAAGGAGGTTCTGGAAAAGTGGTAATGATGAAGATAAGCTAGCCGCTTATCAGACGTTGTATTACGTGCTCGTCAGGTTATGCCAGCTATTATCCCCTTGGGCGCCCTTTATCTCCGATAAGATTTACAGAGAATTAACCAAGAGTACCGAATTACCTAGATCTGTTCACTTAACTGACTGGCCCGAGCCCGGAAGCTTTGAGCAGCCTGTGATTGATAAGATGCAGGCGGCAAGAGAATTTATTAATCAGGGTTTAGCTCAAAGAGCTGCAGCTGGTATAAAGGTGCGGCAACCTCTGTCGGCGGCGGAAATACCTGAGCTTCCGAAGGACTATGAGGAAGTCATAAGAGATGAGCTTAACGTTAAAAAAATCAACTGGACCGATAAGACCGCGGAGGTAAAGGTCGATACGAATATAACAGATGAATTAAAGATAGAAGGCATAATGCGGGATCTTGTGCGTCATATCCAGAATACACGCAAGAAAGCTGACTTAAAGGTAGATGATCGGATTATTCTGCATGTCTCTACGGAAGATAAAGATATAATGCGCGCCTTTAAAGATCATTCAGATCACATAATGAAAGAAACTTTAACTTCGAAGATAGAAAAAACAGAGCAAGAATTTAAAGTCGATACAAGCATTGAGGGCAAGAAATTAACTATCTCTTTACAGAAGAGTTAGTCTCTGATAAGATTTATTGGTAATTTGAAGAGAGAGTTTGGTGAAAAAAGCAGTTATTTCTACTGGCGGTAAACAGTATATTGTCTCAGAAGGAGACGAGTTAGAAGTTGAGCTGATAAATTCCGACAAAAAAGACCTGGAATTTGATTCATTGCTGGTTTACGGCGAAGAGAAAGTTAGTATAGGCAATCCATCTGTCGGTAACGCAAAAGTTATCGTTAGCATAACCGATCCAAGTCTTCAGCAGGATAAAGTAACCTCTATACGCTACAAGGCTAAAAAACGGGTCCACAAAGTAAGAGGACATCGTCAGAAATTGACGAAAATAAAAGTTAAGTCCATCAAATAATATTCTTCCTGTGGATAATTAATATTTTTTAAAAAATATTAATGTAAAAAAGTCTACAAAAAACTAAACATTAACAGATTAATTCTGCATAAAATTTGAAATTAACTGATTAACACTTATAAATGTTGAGAAATTTACTGCAATATTTTTTTGTATTTTGGAAATCCTGAGTATGATTTTCTGAATGCTTTTTTGTGTTCAGTTTGCTATTGACCTCTGTTTTTATTAAGAGGATAATAGGGGCAGGTTATTAAAATAAAAAACCCAAAATAACCAAAACAAAAATTAAAAAAAATAACAACAAATGTTTTTTTCAAAAAATTTATTCAAATTTCCTGTATTCATATTCAGGTATTTGAGTATTTTTTTGGTTTTGGTTTTGCTCTTCTTCGGGGTGTTTTCTTATACGCGCGCGCATATAGGCGCGGGCGCGCATAACTCTGAACAAGTTTTTGCCGCCACCTCCTCGCACCTTAATTTCCAGGGCCGGCTTTTAAGCAATAACGGAAATGTCGTACCTGACGGTTACTACAACTTGGAATTCAAACTTTTCAATGCTAGCTCTTCGTCGGGTTCTTCCCAGGGGTCCTGCAGCGGAGATGCGAATTGTCTGTGGACAGAAACAAGGGATTACCCGGGAACAGATGACAGGGTAAGGACAGTTAATGGATATTTCAGCGTAAATCTGGGAAGCGTGACAGCACTTCCCAATATTAATTGGGATCAGGACCTATGGCTATCGATGAACGTAGGCGGCAACGGAACATCTCCGGCCTGGGATGGAGAGATGTCACCTAAGATAAAACTGACTTCCGTACCATTTGCCCAGGCTGCCAAGAACGTCTACAGCGGCAATACCAATACTGCCAGTACGGATTCGGGAAATGTTTCCATACAGACAGGCAATGCCACTGGAACAACCAGTGATTCAGGCAATATCACTATTGATGTCGGTACAGCCACAGGTACTACCGGGACGATCTCTGTCGGAACCGCGAACACCAGCGGTATCACCATTGGCCATGTAGGGGTTTTGACTGACATTGGTGGAGATCTGACTGTAAGCGGATCGCAATTTACTAACAACGGCTCAACTCTGAATACTGCTTTGACTCTGGGCAATTTTGCTTCTGGAGGTTCCGTAGGCTCCGCTGCCAGTACTGTAGATTCGCATACCTCTATAGCGATCTCTCAAACCACAGCCGGGCAGGTAATTAGTCTTCCGACTCCAACAGATACGGCAGCTGGCCGGATGGTCTTTGTATTTAACACCGGTAGTGTGAGCTTCACCATGCACAGTATCACCATCCCGGCCGGCTACGGCCAGATCTATGTCTGGAATGGTTCTTCCTGGATTCTGGGAGCAAGCGGCGGCGGCAGCGCCATCACTTTGCAATCGGCTTACGACGGTGGAAATACTTTAACTACCTCGAATGGCCGGGATATAGACGTGACATTGGCTAATACGGCTTCTGATGCTAATTTCACCATAGACATAGCAACTGGAAGTACTGGGGACTTCCAAGTAGAAGCTAACGGTACCGATGTAC
>CAMLDK010000075.1 GCA_946478995.1 uncultured Candidatus Saccharibacteria bacterium
ATCATAAGTTCGTAAATGAAGAAGGCAAGCCTGATGCGATCAATAGGCAATGAGCCGATATTATCTCCCAGCGATTTCGTAGCGGTTTTTAACCAGTCTCTTGAAATGATGTATCCGGCTATAACCATAGTCGGAGAGCTGGCTAATCTTAAGCTCAGCAAAGGCAGATGGCTTTATTTCAACCTTATAGACGAAAATGCCTCAGTTAAATTTTTCGGAACGGCCGGGTCTTTGCCGGGGCCTCTGGAAGACGGCCTAAGCCTGGAAGTCTCCGGGGTTCCCAGGCTACATCCCAATTTTGGATTTTCGATAAATGTTATGAATATCCGGGTCGTTGGAAGCGGATCTATAGCCAAGGCAAGCAAGCTATTGGAAAGGAAACTATCAGCAGAGGGCCTTTTTGACGAGTCGCGTAAAAGACGGCTGCCTTATCCTCCGGAAAAGGTCGGCCTCATAACCTCTGTAGAATCCGCAGCATATTCAGATTTTATTAAGATAATAAATCACCGCTGGCCCATCCTAGAAATATCGGTAGAGGACGTATTGGTGCAGGGAAATGATGCTCCCGCGCAGATTATTAAAGCCCTTGATAAATTCAACCAAATACCTGAACCGCCGGAAGTCTTAGCTATCATCCGAGGCGGCGGCAGTCCGGATGACTTAGCTGCTTTTTCGACCGAACAAGTTGTCAGGGCCGTAGCTTCCAGCCGTATTCCTACTATCGTGGGTGTAGGGCATGAGTCGGACATAAGCCTTGCGGAGCTTACTGCGGACAGTCGGGCAAGCACTCCGAGCAACGCCGCCGAGCTGCTTGTCCCCAACCTGAAAGATGAAAAAGCCAGGCTTGCCGCTTCCCATAAAGCCTTAAGCGGCAAGCTGGAAGCACTTCATTCTCATAAAATACAAGACATCACCTACAAAAAAGATAAATTGCGGCAAATTCTGCATAATATATTTACCCAATCGGCGTCTAAATTAGAGCAGAACAAGCTTGTTTTCAAGGCTTTAAACCCGGCGGCTCCGCTGTCCCGAGGTTTCGCACTAGTCAAAAGCCATGAGGGGAAAATCATTAATTCTGCTCAAAAAGCCGGAAATTATAATAAAATGACCATTAATTTCTCGGACGGCAATGTTAATGTAGTTAGGGAAGATGATGAAAAAAGATAAATCATACAGGCAGCTGAATAAGGAGCTGGAAGAAATTATTTATCAGCTGGATAATGAACTAGACGATATAGACAAAGCTGTGGAGCTATATAAAGAAGGCGAAAAGATTCTGGCTCAGATAGACGAATACCTAAAGGTTGCCAAAATAAAAATAGACAAAGCTAAAACCAAGAAATAAAATGTTAATTTTCGGTTTATTCTGTGCCATTGTCCTGTGCTTTGGTCTCGTAATCTTTTTCGGGGCGCCGTATCTGCCTGTCCTAAAAAATCAAAAATCGACCGCGCTTGAACTGCTGGACCTAAAACCCGGTCAAACTTTGATCGAACTTGGCAGCGGCGATGGCAGAGTGCTGAAAGCGGCCGCCCAAAGAGGCATCTATGCCATAGGCTATGAACTTAACCCCATACTCGTCCTTATAAGCCGGCTGTTGACGATCAAGCAAAGAGATAAAATAAAGATAATCTGGGGCAACTACTGGTCAAAAAAATGGCCGGAGGCGGACGGGATATATGTGTTCCTATTTACGGATTATATGGAAAAATTGGATAAAAAGATTTTAAAAACAGGGAAAAATACTAAATTGGTAAGCGTAACTTTTAAAATACCTGGTAAAAAACCTGCCAAAACAAAAAACGGCGTTTTCTTGTATCAATATTGAACATCTTAGAATATTTAGTTAACATAAGGGGTATAGAATTCTCTCCTGCCCCCGCGGGATTAAAAGAAAGGTCAAGAATGAAACTGGTAAAGGATCAAAAAGGCATCGTAAACGTGCTGCTAGTACCTCTTATAGTTGCTTCAATCCTTTTGGTGGCGACCATAGGGTTTGCCGCCTGGGCTTTCAGCGAGAGACAGTCTTATAAGAATGACGTGGATGGCAAGATAGCCACGGCGGTAGAGATCAATACAAAAGAAGTTTCAGACCAGAAGGATAATGAATTCTTAGAGAAAGAAAAATATCCGCTAGACACTTTTGAGGGTGGAAATCAGTTCGGAGCGGTAAAAGTAGGCTATCCGAAGACCTGGAGCGCATACATCACTGAAAATGAAGATAGTGCCGAGTATGTTTTCAGTCCCCGATTTGTCAGCGGAGACACTGAGGCGGCCAGGGCGCTTAAAATAACCGTGGACAACAGGTCTTATGACGAAGCGCTGACTACTTTTGACGGGCAGCTTTTGAACGGTGATGTAAAGGCCAAAGCTTTTTCACTGCCCAAGGTCAGAAATGTTGTTGGCACTAGGTTTGATGGCGCAATAGAGCAGGGGAAACAGGGCACCGTAATACTTTTGCCGCTTCGGGATAAAACCATACAGATAAGCAATGAGGTTCCCGGACTGATCAATGATTTCAACAATATAATCTTAGAAAACCTTACGTTCAACCCTTAATATATAAACCCTTGTGCTTGCAGCGGCTTAGTTGCAGCGTGATAGAATGAACTAAGAACTGCGACAGGGGTATTTAGTGTTAGAGGGCTCAAACAAAAATAATAATTCTAAAGTATTGGATTCGCTTATTAGCGAATTAAGGCGTCCGTTAACTCTTATAGCCCGTCAGGCTGAGCTCCATAAATCCCAGCCGGAAGATAATCATCTACGGTCAATACAAAAAACAGCCGAAGAAACATTGAAGCTGATCGACTCTTATTTATTAACGGCTCAGAGTGAATATGGCCAGCAGCTTTTGCCGGTGGAATCTTTTGCTGCAGGGTCGGTTATATACGATGTTGCCGAAGAGATCAGGCCGGCAGCGAAAAAAGCCAACATAGAGGTGGTTACGGATGTGAATGATGCGCTTGTCCTGGCAAACAGGGGAGGGCTGGAGGCTACGATCTGGTGTTTGAGCAACCTGGTCTTAGCAGGCATATCCTCCCCGCAGGCCGGCGCACTAGAAATAACTTCTAAGAAGTCCGCTAATTTTTTGAAGATATCGGTGCTTAATAGATCGGTGAATATCAAGAATAGCGATTTTCATAAAGTCCGCAGCAATTTAGGGAAAAGACATATGGCACTTAGCTCATCCAGTTCCGAAACCGGAGTCAGATTAGCAATCGCGGACATGCTGGGAGAATCTCTCGGGACAAAATTAAGAGCTATCAAAGTAGGGGATAAGCGGGGGATAGGATTTGATCTGGCTTTGAGCAGCCAGCTCCGCTTAGGTCTGATATGAGGGTTCTTATAGTCGAGCCCTCCAAAGATATGGCCCGGATTATAAAAGACTATCTCGATAGTAAGGGATTCACAGCATATATTGCGCATACGTCGCAAGAAGGCATCTATATAGCCGATAAAAACAAACCGGATATAGTAATTCTTGAGCTACTTATGAGCGGGCATAACGGCTTGGAGTTTATATATGAATTCAAATCATATAATGATTGGTTCGACATCCCAATCGTGATCTATAGCGACTTGTCCGCCGAAGAGCTGGGTCCGGTCGCAGGCTGGGAAGAAGACATGAATATAACAGGGCATTTTTATAAGCCGGCTGTTTCCTTAGAAAAATTGAGTAGCCACGCGATGAAAGTCGTTAATGAACGCTAGGACGATATCTGATTTAGCTTTTGTGCTGTCGCGTGTAAATTATGGTGAAACAGATAGGATCATGAATGTTTTATGCCGTCAGCATGGTAAATTAAGCGTCATTGCAAAAGGAGTAAGGGCAGGAAAAAGCAAACTTGCCGGAGGGATCGAGCTTTTCGCGGAAAACGAACTGGTGCTTTTAAAGTCCAAGGGCGACCTATATATAGTGACTTCAAGCCGCATGAGGGATTATTTCGGCGACATAGCCAAAGACATAGAAGCTTCGTCATATGTCTACGAATGCCTGAAAACCATCAACAAACTTGTCCCGGAAGGCTCAGGCGAAGAATATTACCCGTCCTTGCTTAATCTGATGAAGTCTCTAAAAACCGGCAAAGTACCGCTGGCGCAGATAAAAATATGGTTCGGTTTAGAAACTTTGGATAATTTAGGATCCTTACCGAATTTCCATAATGATAATAAAGCCGAGGCCTTAAGTATGGATTCGAAATTCAACTATGATTTCGAGCGGCATTGCTTTATCAAGCATCCCAATGGTGCGTACGGTCCTGAACACGTGAAGATTCTGCGGCATCTTGCCAAAGTCCCCAAACCGGTCGAA
>CAMLDK010000076.1 GCA_946478995.1 uncultured Candidatus Saccharibacteria bacterium
TTTTTGAGAATTTTTCCAAGACCTCTCTGTTTAGGAACTTGCCGGCCCTCATAAAATCGCTTGCTAGATTCGGTGAGAATCTTTTGACTAAATCCAGCTCGGGTTCAGTTAATTTTGCGAGCAGCCTGCCGCTGGCTATAAATTCCGGAGGGATGCCTATCGAATAAAAACCGCAAGTGAAAGTAATGGCTCTGGGCAGCTCAAGCCCGGCGCTGGAACGCTTATATGCAAGCAGCCCGATATGCTGGCGCCGTTCCCGGCGTTTAGGCACGGCTTCAAAAAAGTCCGACATATCCGGCACTATCTGCTTGATGGTTTGCTTATATAATATGCCGGCTTTTTCCGCGATGTTGTTCAGAGCTGACTGGTCTGAACTGGAAAGTGGTTCAATCTTACCTTTTGGCAGATTCTCGTTCAGATATTCTACTGCTTTTTTCACTTGCTCGCGCGGATAGTCGTAACGGAAAGCCGATTGCAGAGTCACGGTCCTAAGCCCGGCGAACTCTTCGGCGAACTGTTTGACGGTATCCGGCGTTAGGCCGCCCCGGAAGGGCAGGCTGCCCGGCCCGGCAAAGGGGTACATAGTTACTCCGGTCTTTTCCGAGGCTTTATGGATTTCTGATAGTGCCAGCTTGTTCGACAACTTGGTGGTTATGAAACCTTCGGTTAAAGACGGATCGGAGCAGGCTAAGAACGTCCTGATATAATCAGGTTTTTTTCCGAATAGATTCTCATGCTTGTTTATGTATTCGATAAGCAGGCTGCCGATTTCACGCTGGCTTTTCGCTCCTTCTACCAGAGGGATTACTTCAAGATTGGCGGTATTGGCTTTGCGGTCGGTGGTGAATTCTTCGGATTTGAATTTTGAGAATTTATTAAAAAGCTCGTGCATATGGATCAGCTGGTCGGCGTTCACGGTCATCGGCAGGATTACTTCAAAAAGCGGCCGTTGTTTGAAATCCAGATCGCGGGCGAAATCTTCGCTGGAGAGTATCACCGTCATTGCCTGAAGCAGGCTGTAGCCCTTTTCCTCCCATATATTCGGTACCCGGAAAGTGAGGAATTTTTCACGGCCGAGCTGCTGCTCGCTGAAATATGAGTAATATTTACTCAGAAGTTTATCTACGACCGAAGCGTCGGCGTTTTTGCCTTCCCAATCCCACATATATTCTTCGGTGCCAAGATCTTCAAAGCAGACCAGGCACTCTTCGGTTTCCTGATAGGCGTTTATGAAAGGATTTTTAGATTTGTCCCAATACGGAGCGGTAGCGTTGTCCGGATGCTGGGTGGCTATTGTTGCCGGAATCTTTCTCATTTAAGCTGGACTCTCTTCTATAAAATCTTTTATTTTTTGCAGACCTTCACTAAGAGTCTGCGGATCCGTCGTAAATGACAACCGTACATATCCGGGAGCGGAGAATGCTTCGCCGGGAACAAGCGCTACGCCTTTTTCCTTTAAAAGTTTTTCGCACCAGACCATGCTGTTATCAGTGATTTCCCGTATATCAATGAAGGCGTAAAATGCGCCGCCGGGAGGAGTAAATTTAATTTTGGAAATTTTTTGCAGACTTTCAATTACTAGGTTCCTATTCCGCCTTAATTCTTCGAGCATTGGCGGCTTGTCGCCTTGGGCTAATCCTCCCAGAGCCGCATATTGGCTGAGGTTAGAAGTATTACCTAGCAAATGGCTTTGCAATTTTGCGGCGGCTGTTATTATTGCCGGGTCAGCCAGGATGTAGCCTATCCGCCAGCCTGTCAGAGCCTGGCTTTTGGAAAAACCACCTGAAATTATCAGTTTTTTAAATCCGAATTGTGTTATAGGCTTGTATCTATCTTCAAATATGAGCTTGGAATACATATCGTCCGCCAGCACGGTTATATCGGTTTTATTCAATAAATCTGCAAGCTCGGAAAGAGCCTCCGGCGAATAAACGGAGCCGGTAGGGTTGTTCGGCGAGTTTATGATGATCAGTTTGGTCTTATCGGTTATTTTCTCTTGTATCGCCCGAATATTTAAGTCGAAATTTTCGCCCAAAGAGGCTTCGACCACTTTGCCGCCGGCAGATTGTATAAGGTATTTGTAGCTTACCCAGGCGGGCGATGGTACTATCACCTCATCACCGAGGTTGATGATTGTCATAAGGCTGAGGTAAAGCCCCGGCTTGCCGCCGGCTACTACCATTGTATTTTCGCTTTTTATCCAGTCCGCTCCGTAGAATTCCCGGCAGTGTTCGGCTATCGCCCGGCGCAATTCAGGTATTCCGGACACGGGAGTGTAGTGATTCTGGTCTAGCTTGTCTGCTACGTAATCTTTTATATATTCAGGCGTATCAGTGCTTGGTTCTCCGGCGGTGAAATTATAGATTTTGCGGCCGGATGATGCCATTTCTTTGGCTTGGGCGTTCAGTGCCAGGGTGGCGCTTTCCTCCAGCCCGGAAGCCAGCTTGGAGATTTTAATAGTCGACATTTATTCTAAATTATAGCATGCAGACAAAAGTAGCTTGCAGACACACCTGAAGATTTATAGACCAAAAAACTCTTCCATTGTCTGCTTGCTGTCTTGCAGCCTTTTAGCCAGATCAACCCCGACATAGCGGAAGTGCCAAGGCTCGAATTGATAACCGGTTATATCTTCCTTACCTTTTTGATACCTGAGACTAAACCCGTATTTATAAGCATTGTCTTTGAGCCATTTGCCTTCGGGCGTGCTTTCAAAGCAAATCTCCAGGTAGCATTTGCGGCTGGCCGTGGTTATATCTAAGGCCAGGCCGGTCTGATGCTCGCTGGTACCGGGACGAGCACTGTATTTGTTTGCGGCCGTTTCGCCGTCCCGAGCCGCGTAGCCGTTAAAAACGATTTCTTGAAGATGCGCCGAACGGTAACCGCTGGCCATTACAAGGTTTAAATCTGCCTTTTTTGCATCAGCAAACATATTTTCGGCCGCTGACGCTGCTTCGCTTCTTAGCTGCTGTTCTTCCGGGTTGTCATCAGGCACTAAATTAATATTAGGCCTAACCAGATTGGGGGGGACATATGAGGTGGGCAAAGGACGCTGCTTATTAACTATGTAATAGATACTGTTCTGGACGTCAACGGTATATTTAGCGAAGTCGGTGGCTTGGATGCCGGATTGGGACGGGATGTCATTGCCGGCTTTTCCGGGGGCTTCGACTTTTTTGTTCAGAACCCAGTAAGCGCCAAACATGATTGCGATGATTATCAGTAGTATGATTATTTTTTTCTTCATTTTTTAATCATAACACTACGCTATAATCTAAGCATTGTGCAAATAGACAAGAATCTGAAACCGACCAAATTGCTTTGGGTAGACCTGGAGATGACCGGCCTTGACCCCGACAGCGACCGTATCATAGAGGTGGCAGCTGAAGTGACTGATTTTGAATTCAAGACCTTAGCCAGTTACGAGGCGGTGATTTCCCAAAGCAAAAAAGCTTTGAAAAAAATGAACGAATGGTCCAAAAACCAGCATAAGGCCAGCGGCCTCACTGATCGGGTAAAAAAAGAAGGACGCGATGAGCGCGAAGTCGCCCGTGAGCTAATAGGCTTCATCAAAGCGGAGTTCGGCGGTGAACCGGCGATTTTAGCCGGAAATTCAATACATAATGACCGTATATTTATAAAGAAGTGGTGGCCGGAAGTAGACGAAGTTCTGCATTATAGGATGCTGGATGTTTCCAGTTTTAAGATACTTATGCAGGCAAAATACGGTGTGACCTTCGCCAAAAAAGATGTCCATCGGGCCTTTGACGATATACAGGCTTCAATCGCTGAACTGCAATATTACATTGCCGCCTTGAAAAAACTTGATTGAACAAATATGAATCATAAGCAAGTAGAAGAGTTTATATTGTCCATGCCGAACGCCAGGCTTGATTATCCGTTCGGCGAGGAAGTCGCGGTTTATAAGGCAGGGGATAAGATGTTCGCGCTAATAGCAGAGAAATCAAACCCGGTAAGGATCAGCCTGAAGTGCGACCCGAACCTCACTAAGCTTCTGAGGGATAAATATGAATCAGTTATGCCGGGCTATCACCTTAGCAAGAAACATTGGAATACGATCGTTCTAAGCGGCCAGCTACCTTGGGAGGATATACAGGCGCTTATAAAACATAGCTATTCTCTGGTTACAGAATTAGATTCCCTGCCGCCGACTATTGGCTAGCCTTAGTCTCGCCTTGCTGATTTTCTGAATTTGCATCCTGCTCAAGACTGTATATAAGGTTTACTTGGCTCAACGCGTCCGATGCCAAGGCTTTTTCGCTTTCATT
>CAMLDK010000077.1 GCA_946478995.1 uncultured Candidatus Saccharibacteria bacterium
CCTGCTTGCTCACCCTAAGCCTGCCGGTAGTAAACTTCGGATCGTCGAATTTTCTGGCGTATTTTACGACAGCCTTGTCGCCGTTTAGGCGTACATCTTCAATGATATCCGCCACATAGTCCCGGATCGATTCCATATCCGCCTGCGAACGATCGAGTATCTTCCTTCTGTCTTTTTCGGAAGTATCCTTCCACTCATAAATTCTTATCATGCTCATATTGACTCTCCGCTTAATCGTTTCATAAATTCCTTGGCCGCCTCGGAGGGGGATCTTGAAGCTATCAGCACTGCTTGCGAGCTGATCACTTCGGCAAGCACCTTCAAACTGTTGGCTTTGAGCGTTTCGCCTGTCTGGGTCAGGTCGCAAACGGCATCAGCCAGGCCGATAGACGGCGCGGCTTCTACCGAACCGCGTATATTCACGACAGCCGCGCCAAGCCTGTTTTTCTTCAGGAACCTGCGCAGGCTGTGCGGATAAGAAGTCGCTATTCTCTCGCCCTCCAAATCGGAAATATTTTTTATTTTTGATCCTTTTGGGACGGCTATTACCAATCTGCACCGGCCAAAGCCCAGTTTAGATCTGACGGCAACTTTTTTATTTTCTTCATACAGCAGGTTTTCGCCGACTATTCCATAATCGGCCGCCCCTCCTGCCACATACTCAGGTATGTCGCTGTAGCGGACAAACAGAACTTCGACATTATTTCCGCAAGGCACGACAAATCCGTTCTGACCGGTGACCGGAACATCTATCCCCCGCTGTTTCAAGAATTTTATACTGCCTTCCCGCAAACGTCCCGATTTTTGCAGGGCAATCCTTACGCTAGGCCTCTCCATAGAAACCCTTAAGGTAGCCGGCAAGCTGACTGAGTGGCAGGCGTTTTTCGTTGCCGTTGCTCATCCGGCGTATAAGTACTTCGCCTTTGGCTTTTTCATCCGGCCCGCAGATTATGACAAACGGGATTTTCTTCTTGTCGGCAAATTTCAACTGCTTGGAAAGATTGCCGCTGCCCAGATAAAGCTCGCAAAAAAGCCCTTCCGCCAGCAAGCTGTCATATATAGATATAGAGTCCTCGAGAGAATCTTCGTCAAAAACCGTGACCAGCGATGAAGCATTATCCATTTCTTCGCTTATAAGTCCCAGTTCCTCAAGTAAGATAACTATTCTCTCAAACCCGAATGACACGCCCACGCCCGGCAGCGAGGTTTTTGAGAACAAACCCGCCAGATCATCATAGCGTCCGCCGGCGCATATTGTCCCCAGCTTGGAATCAGGATAGATTACTTCAAATGTTATTCCCGTATAGTAGTCCAGGCCGCGCGCCAGGGTCGGGTCGACCAGCAGTTTGCTTTCATCTACTGCGAACTTCTTGCAAAGTCTTAAGAACTCACGCAGCTCGGACGCATCATAAGCGCTTAGCTTGCCTAAAGTATCCTCATTGCTGGCGGCGGGTTTTAGAATCTCCATTATGCCGGAGGCTTTTTTGATCCCGATTTTTTCGAGTCCGCTTATAACACCTTCCTCCCCGATCTTATCCAGCTTGTCTATCATGCGGATGGCCTCGGTAAGCTTATCCTGTTCCACGCCGCTGTCAGCCAGAACCTCATTCAGCAGGCGCCTTGAATTGACCCGTATGGTTATGCTGTCAAGCTTTAGCCGGTCGAAAACAGTCACAATCAGCTTGGCAATCTCCGCTTCGCACATCGGATTGTCCGTACCGATGATATCGACGTCGCACTGGTAAAATTCGCGCAATCGTCCGCGCTGCGGGTTTTCCGCCCGCCAGACCCTTTGGATCTGGAAACGCTTGAACGGCATAGGCAAGTTCTGGTAATTCGTCGCGGCGAAGCGCGCGAAGGGCATGGTAAGGTCAAACGGCAACGCTACATCGCGGCCGCCATAATCCTTGAAGACATAAGCCATTTTCTGGCTGTCGTCTCCACCTTTGCCCAGGATAGCCTCCGCCCTGTTTAATATAGGAGTCTCTATCTGCTGGTATCCGAACTGTCGGAAAGCTGCGCGTATGGTGTCTAAAATGCGGTTTCGCTTAGCCATATCTCCGGGCAGGAAGTCACGGGTGCCCTTCAGTATGGTTGCTTCTATCTTATTCTTCATAATTTTCCTTTTCTAAAGTATATCCCACATCGAAATATTTAAGTTTAATATAACAAAACGCCGGAGCGTGTCCGGCGTTAGGATTCTTGTTAAGACAAAAAGCTAGCTAACCGACAAGCTCCGGCGATAGATGAAGATGATGCTGGTTAGTTAAAATGACTGAAATCATAATATACCTATTACCCCATAATACTACAAAATATCAAACCTGTCAATATCCGGCTTGTTTTTAGCGGACTGTAGATAGATAATTAGACTAAAGCAAAACCAAGCGGAGGAACCATGGCAAATCAAACATCACATAAAGTAGAGGTCGGCAGCGCGTTCGATCTATTAGGCAAAAGCTGGGAGATCGTCAAGAACCATTGGCAGATATTTGCGCTGGTCAATATCTTTACGATCTTATACGCAGTACTGGACGCGCTCAACCCGGGAGACTACGACAACAGCAAGCTCAACAGCCCTTTGCTTTCCGGAGGCACAGAGTTTTCAGGCGTGCAGCTCGGTACCGTCTTAGGCGGCAGCTTTCTGGCATTCTTGGTGTTCGCGGCAATCAATTTCTTTTTTATAGTCATGGGTATCAGCCTGCAGGTCAAAACCGCCGCCGGCAAAAAACCGGATTTCAACGAGCTTTTTAACGATGCTAAACGACATTTCTTTCCTATGCTGGGCCTGATGATAGTACTGGTAGTCACTATAATAGTCGGCTTTATACTGCTTATCGTTCCGGGGGTGATAGCCATCGGCCGCCTGGCTATGGCGCCTTTTGTCATGATAGATAAAAAAGTCGGGATTGAGGAATCGCTGAAACAGAGCAATGAGCTCGGTAAGAAATACTTCGGCAAAGTCTGGGCCGTAGTAGGTGTCAGCATACTTATTTCACTGCTCACCGGGCTTATCAGTGGTATCCCGCTGCTCGGTCCTCTCGTAGGCACGGCTATAGCCATAGCCTATTCGGTAATCATGGCTTTGCGCTACCAGCAGCTCCGGGGTCATAGAGTCTAAATTCAAAGGTAGTAAAAATGACGGCTTGTATGCCGTCATTTTATGGTGGGCGAGGAGAACAGCAGCGTCGCTTCACTCCGCCTTCTCCACTCGCACGAAAATAAAATACTAAGTGCTTTATTTTCTTTGCTCGTATCCGCCGAACTCTCCGTTCGCTAATGCTCACTCTATCGAGTTCTAGTATTCTTATCACAAATTAAAATAAGCCAAGACTGAAGCCTTAGCTTATTTTAATGGTGGGCGAGGAGAGACTCGAACTCTCACACCTTGCGGCACTAGTTCCTAAGACTAGCGTGTATACCAATTTCACCACTCGCCCGCATTATTTTAACGGTTAATTCGTACTTTTTAACTAGACTATTTTAGCGGATTTTTCGATAAAAAACCAGTTGCGCGTCGCCATAATTTTTTTGTTTTATTTGTTCCAGTCCGTCAATTTTAAGTAAAACCTCGTTCTTGGGCCAGTCCAATACAAAGATTCCGTCCTCCTCCAGATGGCGGCTGAGCTTCACTACCAGATTAGGCTGAAGGTCATCATAAGGCGGGGCTATGAAGACAAGGTCAAAATGTTCGTTCGGATTATTATCGCTCCAGCCGGAAGCGTTCGCCCTGATGACCTTGACCTTTCCGGCTAGCTTCAAACTTGCCGCATTGCGCTTGATTGTATCGGCCGCATTTTTGTCTATGTCTATAGCAACGGCGCTTTCAGCCCCGCGGCTGATAGCTTCGAAACTAAGCGCGCCGCTTCCGGCGAAGGCATCCAAAATCGTCAGGTCCGATATATCGCCTAATGCAGAGAACAGGCCGCCGCGAGCCTTTTCGCTCATAGGATGGGTCCTGTGTCCTTTGGGGGAGTCAAAATTCCTGCCGCCCAAAACCCCTGCGATAATTCTCATAATTAGTATTATAACAATGTCCTCCCTCCAGTTTTGGTCCGATCGGACAGTTTTTGGCGGAAATTCAAAACCGGTGAAACCGTTTTGATGATTTTATAGCGTATGGTTTTTTTATAATTTATGGTTTAGTTGAGCGAAGTTATAGCCCGGTTCTTATAGACTTCTTCCGCAAGCTCAGGATAATCATCAAGATTATTGCCTTCAAGGAAATTCTCCGCCGCATTCCTGGCCTGGGCAATCAGCCTG
>CAMLDK010000078.1 GCA_946478995.1 uncultured Candidatus Saccharibacteria bacterium
TCCGCTGGATGGCTCCAGCAATATAGACATCAATATGCCCGTCGGCACGATATTTTCAATCTTGCCGACCACCGGCAATTTCAAAGAAGACTTTCTACAACCGGCTAAGGCTCAGGCCGCGGCGGGCTATATTCTTTATAGCTCAAGCACGGTCATGGTCTTTAGTGCCGGCAAAGGCGTGCATGAATTCACGCTGGACCCTGAAACCGGCGAATTCGTGCTGACTAATGAAAATATTAAGATGCCGGAAAATTCGGGCTATATAAGCTACAACCCGTATGTCCTGTATCAGATGCCGGAAACACGGGCTGAAGCTTACCGCCAGCTGGTAGAACAGACCGGCCGTTCTATGCGCTATGTGGGCGCTATGGTCGCCGATGTCCATAGGACTCTTATGAAAGGCGGGTTTTTCGCCTACCCGGCCGTTGGCAAGGACGGCGAATACAAGGGCAAGCTTAGAATGCAGTACGAGGCCAAACCGCTAGGCTGGCTGGCCGAGCAAGCCGGCGGCAAGGCATTTTTGAATGGCAAGCCGGTCAATGAAGTCTTGCCGGATGAATTGCACCAAAAAGTATCAGTCGAACTCGGCGACAGCGGAATCATGAAATTGTTCGATCAGCTTCTAACCGACTGAAGCGCGGTAGATACTCTCTATTGATTTGTCTAAAGTTTCGTTGAACTGCTCATCGGTTTGCTGGGCCGAAAGCCCTTCGGTCAGCGCACGGGAAAAGCTGGCGATTAAGCCGGAATTTTGCGCTAGCTTCGCGTTAGCTTCTTCCCTGCTGTATCCGCCGGAAAGCGCGACGACCTTCAAAACATTGGGGTGGTCAACCAGCACCTGGTAGAATCCGGGCGTCTCGGGCAAGGTCAGCTTCAGCATGATCATCTGCTGTTCCTCCATGCTGTCCAGGTGGGCTAATATCTCTGATCTTAAAATCTCTTCAGCCTGGGCTTTTTCCGGACTGTTTATGTCTACTTCCGGCTCGATTATCGGCACCAGGCCGTGGGCTAAAATTTGTTTGCCTATTTCAAACTGCTGGGCAACTACGGCTTTTATGCCCTCGGCGTTAGCGAGCTTGATGACGCTGCGCATTTTCGTTCCGAAAATACCGGCGGCTTTAGCTTTGATAAGTAAAATATCCAGTTCCGGCATAGGTTTCATCATCTGCACGCCGTTTTCTTCGTCGGCTAGACCTTTGTCTATTTTAAGGAACGGTACGACCTGCTTCTTTTCCCAGAGATAATCGGCTGTAGATATGCCTTCCACCTGTCTTTCCATGGTCATTTCAAAAAGAATCGCGCCTACTATCCGTTCGCCGGTGAAGGCCGGGCTGGTGATGATCCGGCTTCGCATTTCATGGATAAGATCGAACATTTCGTCTTCGCTGCCATATTGGTCTTCGTTTATACCGTATAGCTTCAACGCCTTAGGAGTGGAGCCGCCGCTCTGGTCCAGTGCCGCTATAAAGCCCTTGCCTTCCCGTACTTTTGTCAGCTGGTCTGAGTTCATCTTCCCTCCTAGTTCTTTTGTAAGATTGTAGAGAAAAACGCAGAACCTCGCAAGCTTGTTGGCTGTTTCGCCGGTGCTTAATTACATTACCTCTATTAGTTTCTTTCTGTGAGGGTTTACTACCTTAATATCTGATAGACAAAAGTTGGCATAAGTTATAAAATAGTCCTTCTATGAAAGAACTTGGTGAACACTGTAATGCGTTAGTTGAAAAATTTGACAGTACTGCTGACAAAATGATGCCTTTAAGTGATGATTCAGCAAATACTTATCGTAATCTGTCTGGAGTTTGGATAGCAGGAGGAGCATTTGCTGTTACCAAGACTATCGAATGGGCAGAAAAAACCCCTATAAGTTCTAAGCCAGCTCTTTTCCTAGGAACAGTAGCAGTAACAGCGATACCAAGTCTTGTAGCCGGTGTTCTTTGGCGCCAAAGCTGGCGAGCCACTGGAGAATAGATTTTAGCTTTAGCTTTTTGAAATTTTATATTACGATTTTCCGGTATGCGATATAAGCGCCGCCGGACATTTCTAATCTTTATCGTAGCTTTAGTTATATCCGTTTCGGGCATTTATGCGAATAGCTCCGATCCTGATGCGACCCAATCCGGCACCCAGATAAAAAATACGGTTACCTCCGCTCCAGCCGACTCAAAAAATGCCCTGCACGTACTCGATCAGTTGGCGGTTAAAGGTCGCGCGCCTAAAACAGGCTACGACAGAACGATGTTCATGGATGGGTGGCGCGAAGAAAATAATTGCGACAAACGAAATATTATTTTGCGCCGGGATATGAGCGAATCGGTGTTGGATAGTCAAGGATGTTTAGTCATATCCGGTTCACTCTTTGATCCATATACGGCCAAGATTATAAATTTTACCCGCGGTATCGGCACTAGCGACGATGTTCAGATAGACCATGTTGTTGCGCTATCGGACGCATGGCAAAAAGGTGCTCAGATGTCCTCGTATAAGAAACGTAATAATTTTGCTAACGACCCCCTGAATCTTCTGGCTGTTGACGGTCCGGCCAATATGCAGAAGAGCGATGGAGATGCCGCTACTTGGCTGCCTCCGAACAAGATTTATCGCTGCGCTTATGTAGCCAGGCAGATTTCCGTTAAATTTAAGTATGATTTGTGGATTACATCGGCCGAGTACGATGCTATGAAACGGGTGCTTAGCAAATGCCCGGACCAAGTATTGCCCATAGAAAATGACTAAGAAAATTCACCTCTCCTGGATAATTGCCTGGATCAGCTTCGGTATTTTAGGCGGAGTTTTAGTATCACTTAAAACAGGAGAATTCTTTATAGGCCTACCGTGGATGATCATCGGTGTTTCCTTGGCTGCAATTAGCCTCATTAACCGGCGGGTTTTTATCATTACTATAACGGTTATCTCCGGTCTATGCGTAGGTTTATATCGCGGATCAAATATATATAGCGCCCAAGCCGGATATGATAAATTCATCGACTCGCGGGTTGTTGCAACGGGGACGGTTTCTGAAGACACGGCATTTTCTTCAGAAGGCCAACAACGGATCAAGCTTAAGAATGTTGCTATCGAAAATGAAGTATTGCCGGGTCAAATTTGGCTTAGCACACCAGACTTAAGTGAGATAAAACGTAGTGATGAGTTGGCGGTAAGAGGAATCTTAAGCGAAGGGTTCGGCAGTTTTCCAGCTACTATTTTTCGGGCGGAAATCGTGGACATACAACGCACAAAAGGCGCTGACCCGGCGCTGGAAGTGCGCGACAAATTTGCCGCTTCAGTTAGGGATGCCATCGATGAGCCGGAAGCAAGCTTGGGCATAGGCTACCTAACCGGCCAGCATTCAACCCTTCCTGAGGATTTGAATAATAGCCTAGTTCTGTTAGGGCTGACCCATATAGTTGTTGCCAGCGGCTATAACTTGACTATATTAGTCCGGTTTGCCCGCCGGTTATTTGCGAGGATTTCAAAGTATCTGGCGACCTTCATCTCACTGACTTTAGTTATCTGTTTTATGCTTGTAACCGGTTTCACCCCTTCTATGTCCAGGGCTGGACTGATAGCTTCCCTGTCTATCATCGCCTGGTATTTCGGACGGAGGATCCACCCGCTGGTACTTCTGCCCTTATCTGCAGCTATAACGGTCTTGATAAACCCAGCATTTATGTGGGGCGATTTGGGATGGTATTTATCCTTTGCGGCATTTGCGGGAGTCATGCTCTTAGCACCGCTGTTAATTGATTATTTCTGGGAGCGGCGGAAGATTAATCAAGCTCACCAGATTTTCATAGAAACCATATCTGCCCAGATTGCCACGGCGCCGATCATCGCTTATACTTTTTCAACTTTTGCGCCGCTTTCAATCCCCGCTAATATACTGGTTTTGCCGCTTATCCCGGCTGTTATGGCACTGACTTTCATAGCTGGGATAGGGGCTTTATTCTTTAACGGCTTGGCGGCCTATTTTGGCTTCCCGGCGCAACTGATCTTAACTTACATGGTTGGAGCCATAGATCGCTTAGCGGCCCTACCCTTTTCCGGAGGAAGTATTGAAATAAGTCTGGCTCATCTTATATCGGCTTAT
>CAMLDK010000079.1 GCA_946478995.1 uncultured Candidatus Saccharibacteria bacterium
CCGCTTGCAAGCGAAGAGCCAAGGGGCAACAAGCGCTGGTTTACCTTATCTTCGTCCCCGGAAGAAAAATACTTGTTCATAACCACACGTATATATCATAAGAAAAGCCGGTTCAAGCAAAAACTCTCTAGCCTAAAGCCCGGCGAAGCGGTAGATATTTCACTGCCTATGGGCGACTTTGTCTTGCCAAAAAGTACCCAGGCAGAACTAGTATTTATCGCCATCGGCATAGGCATAACACCTTTCAGGAGCATAGTGAACTCCCTATCCGTCGAGAACAAAAAAAGAAAGATAACCTTAATTTTCGCCAATAAAAACCCGGCCGATTTCGTATTCGACGATCTTTTCTCCAAGGCTGATATAAGTTATATAAAACACCGGGAAAACCTCGATATAAGCGGTATAAAAAACTATATTGCGGGCCTGGAGTCTAAGACGATTTACTTATCCGGTCCGGAAAAAACCGTCGAGAAACTATATAAAGATCTGTTGGGCGCAGGTATCCGGCCGGAAAAGATCAGCGTGGATTATTTCCACAACTACGATTAATCCACGACTGTTATAACACCGCGCATCTCGCTCGAATGCGGGGTGCAGAAATATTCATATAAGCCGGCTTCGTCGAATGTAAATTCATAGCTCTCGCCGTTTGAAAGCAGTTCGCTGCCAAGGCCGCCGTTGGGGCTGCTGCTGTTGGAAGTCACGTCATGCTGGATGTTGCCGTTATTCACCCAAGTTACCTTAGTACCTTTTTTAATCTTCAGGTAAGTCGTTTCATATATATTATCGTCTATGGAGATAGTGACTTCTTTCTGGTTGGTCGCGTCTATGGTCCCGCCTATATTAGCCGCCTCCGCATAGCCGTTAGGGTCTACCGGCGGATTTTCTTCTGACGACTGAGGCCCGGGTTCGTTTGACGTCTCCTGCTGCGCCGGCTGGTTTGATGTGTCATTCTGCGGGGATTCTTCCCTGTTGTTGACTATTACAAAACCCGCGCCGCCAACAATTATAAGTATGCCGATCACGATTAATGCTATTTTCATAATAAAACCCTCCAACTTAAGCTAGCCTCTTCTGGGCTAGTTTAATTATACATCGATGGCAAGTCTATTGGCTAAACTTCTCCGGAAATTGTTTGGCTAAGCCGTCGGCTATAGAATCGGCTAACTTGCCCGCTTGAGCGTAAGTCTGCGATTCCTTATCCAGCGACTGCGGATATTCTTCGTTCGCATAATCGTTCATTGAATCAACCATGAGGTCCCTATAATCAGCAAATAAAGGCTTTAGGTTATCAACGCTCAAACTGCTATTAAGGCCCGCTAGAAACTCCGCGGCTTGCTGGCTGTATTCCTCGAGGTCGGATAGGGCCTGTTCCTTGCCCTCCTTATCATCATTCTTAACGGAAATAGTATAGTTTACAAAGAAAGTTATATGATCCCGCCACTGCTTCAAAAAAGTATCCTTAGGCCCCTGGCCGTAGAAATTACCTATTATGTCGGCCAGCTCCTGGCTATTTTTGTCAAGCTCGTCTACGGCTGCGGTGGAACTGCCATGCTGGTCATACGACGTCCTCATGACTTCCGTGGCAAGGGCAACATGTTCGGCAAGCTTGACGTTCAATTCTTTCCGTAGATCGGAGGTATTGGAGTAAACAGTATCGCCCACGGAGCCCGTCTTGTTCTCAGAGCTGTTCTTTGCGTCATTCCTGCCCAGGTAAAATCCAGCCCCGCCCACCGCTAAAACTACGATCGCCGCTAAAATTAATTTTTTAGTGAATCTTCTCTTTCTATTCATTTCTTTCCTGGTCCTCCAGATATTTACGTATGCTCAAAGCGGCAGTGGCTCCCTCGCCGGCGGCTGAAGCTATCTGCATGGTGGCGCCTGAACGCACGTCGCCGGCCGCGAAGATTCCTTCTATATTGGTCTGGAGATTTTCGTCGGATTTGACCATGCCTATTTCATCAAGCTCTACGCCGCTGCCTTTTAAAAATTCCGTGTTCGGCTTCAAGCCGACAAAAACGAATACTCCATCAGTTTTGATCTCTACTTTCTTACCTTCTTTAGTGCCGGTGACGGATACGACCTTGCCGTCCTTGCCGTTGATAGAGTCCGTCGTTGTCCCTAGGTGCACGCTTACTTTATCCTTGTGTTTCTCAAGTTCATTAACCAGCACGTCGGAAGCGCGGAATTTGCTCCTGACAAGCAAGTCTATATGGCTGGCGTATCTGGTTAAGAACAAAGTTTCCTGTACGGCCGAGTTGCCGCCGCCGATAACAACCAGACGTTTATCGCGGTAAAAAGCTCCGTCGCAGGTTGCGCAGTAGTGTACTCCGCGGGCATAAAATTCATCTTCGCCAGGGCAACCGACCCTTTTATAATCACTTCCCGTGGCTATCAAAACCGCTTTCGCCTTGACCGGCCCGCTTGTGGTTTCAAGTTCAATAATATTATCTTTTTTTACCAGTGAATTAACCCCGACAAAATCAATCTTCGCGCCGAATCTTTCGGCTTGTTTCTGCAGCTTTTCGCTCAGATCAAGCCCGGCTACGCCATCAGGAAAACCCGGATAATTATCTATCCAATCAGTCACGGCCGCCAGTCCGCCGATCACGCCTTTGTCCAGCACAAGCGTCTCTATATCTTCGCGGGTGGTATATATAGCCGCCGTCAATGCTGTCGGTCCCGCCCCGATTGTCACTACGTCATGCACCTCTTCGTTTTTTGCCATAGGAAATATATTATAAGCCTTTACTCAAGCGATTCACAGGACTTTAAGATATTGCCGGCGCTAACTGGGCCAAGTTGTAGCCCACTACGACCTGCTGGCTATCATCCTCTTTGGTGACCACGGTCACCGGTACGGCTAACTGTCCGCTGAGTTTATAAGCGTCCTGCTGGCGCTCCGGATGCTCGTCAATGTTAACCTCTTCGTAGCTGGCGCCCTTGGCACTCAAGTATTTTTTAACCATCACGCAATATGCGCAGGTATTGCTAGTAAAGATTGTAACGTTTTTTGGCATCGCCTTTGTCCTTTTTATTAAGTTAATGTTGATTTTTTTCGCTTAAAACTGAGCGAATTTTAGTGAGGTATTAATAGTATATATAGTGCGCCGGCATATATCAATACGCTACATGTTGTGTTTTTTGCCCCAAATCACCACTATACTTAAAGATCGGTCTAAAAATTTTAAATGAACGTTTCGTATGTGATAAAAATTTTATCACATACTGCACTTGGCCCTCACGGATTCATTTAAAACAATTAGCCGATCCCCTCCCGTGCTGGCATACGATTTTTGCTGGAGCAAGCAAAATCTTTATTCGACTTTTAGCAGTTCGACTTCAAAAACCAGGTCAGAATTCGGCGGGATATCCGGCGACGGAGACGCTTCCCCGTATGCCAGCACGGCCGGAATGACCAGCTTGCGCTTGCCGCCGACTTTCATACCTGCGACTCCTTGGTCCCAGCCTTGTATCACTTCACCGGCTCCTAGCGTGAAACTAAAGGGTTCGTCGCGATCATAGGAACTGTCAAATTTCTTGCCGTCACTCTTAAGCGTACCGACATAATTCACGGTAACCTTCTTACCGCTTACCGCCTCGGCGCCGTCACCTACTTTTATATCTGTTTTATCCACTTTTGCTCCTTTCTGGGCTTCTTGTTGCTTTTGTAACTGTTCGAGTTGTTTCTGAAGTTCCTCCGTATCCTGGGCGGTGTCAGTCTTTTTGTTCTGGCTCAGGTCCCAGAGTACTAGGCCGGTCACGCTCAATGAGGAAATTATAAAAGCAATGACGATGGTTATGATGAATATTCTTTCTGCTTTTCGTCCTTTGCTCATAAATTCAAACTCAATATTAACACATTTAGATCCGCTCGGCGTTTACGGCTTTTTTCATGTCAGACTCTACGCCGCCGAGCAGCTTGCTCATTATTTCGGAAGTAAGCGTGCGCTTGTCACTGTTCGCCGTAAGACGAAAGGCGGTATGCTTGGTTTGGTTATCCTTGGCGAAGATATCTATGCATTCTGC
>CAMLDK010000080.1 GCA_946478995.1 uncultured Candidatus Saccharibacteria bacterium
TTCAAATGTAGCTTGTAAGTATGAATCTCCTAAGTATTGGTCTAGTGCATGATCAAATCTTCTAAATAGATTATTGCCCAGTCGATTCATCATCCTGGCGTCTCTTACTTCAGGGAGTTCGCCTAAGGCTATCGGTGATATCCCTAGATCCTCTAAACATCTTCTTGCTAGAAGTCCATTTTGTGTCGGGCTGACTTGATCGATTCTTCTTACAACTTCAACCACAGCTTCGTCGCCATATGCAACCATTGTCGGAACGCCGACAGATACTATCGCGTTGTGATCTGTCCTGAGTCTGGTTTGGCTAGCAGTAATGGCATCGGTGATTTCGGCGACTTCATCGGCCGAGCCTGCGAAATGGACTTTTTCAAACGGATGGTCATCACTTAAAGTATTAGCCGGCACAGCTACTAAAGGGGCGTCCCCTTCGAGCTGAGCAAACATACTTAAAGGATTGTTTTCACCGTTGTCACGACCCATACTAAAGCCTCTTCTAGACTTCATAGGTATAGAAACAAGACGGTCTCCAGGTTCTCCAATAACCGGTCTGCCATCTTCTTGACGCTGTCTTTCTTGAGCAAATGTATTAAAACGATCCGGGTCAGCCGAACGGCCAAAAGTTACTACCGTAAGTCCGGCAAGACTTACACCTTCTTCGCTCCCGGCTATAATCACCACAGGCTGTTCTTCCTCGGCAAACCTGTCTATACGCCCAAAGTAATCCGCTATTTCTGCTTCATCCATGCCCCTAACAGCCATGATAGCTTCCTGTACTTCACGGTCAGGAGAGTTTGCTCCAACTGCCTCTATAGCGCTCAAAGCTGCTTTTTCCACTTGAATTCTTTCCAGCCGTGTGGTGGCTGCTTCACTTCGTGTTTCTTCTAGAGAGCCTCGAGCGCTTTCAGCTACCTTCTCCACACCCGCAACAATATCTTCGGCGCCTTCCACTGCTATATCCACTGCCGCTTCTTTAACACGTGCTGCTTCTAAATCGCCGGCAAACTTTTCATAAGTTTCTTTTGGTCCAAAACCACTCATAAACTTCAATCTCTTTTATTTATTGAGTGACAATATCATCAAAGCAATCTAGTTGCAAGCATTAAGGTTTTATTATATTGATTACTTGTCTTTGGGAGATTTTGGCAGAGTGGTGATAATCTCGTCTACCAAGCCGTAATCTTTGGCCTCTTTAGCGGTAAGCCACTTGTCGCGTTCCATGTCCTCATGTACTCTTTCAACCTTCTGGCCGCTGTTCTTGGCCATGATTTCCTCAAGGAGCCTTTTAACGCGCAAAGCTTCCTGGAGGTCTATCTCCTGGTCCGTTACCTTGCCCCTGGTGCCGCTGGACGGCTGATGGATCATGACCGTTGCGTGCTCCAGAAGCGAACGCTTGCCCTTTGTGCCGCTGCTAAGCAAGAAGGCTGCCGCGCTGGCCTGTACGCCTATACCTACGGTTTGAATGTCGTTCTTAACGTACTTCATGGTGTCGTAAATCGCCAAAGCGTCATAGACACTGCCGCCGGGACTGTTGATATAAAGCTTTATGTCTTTCTTGGGATTTTCGTTAGCCAGGAATAAAAGCTGGGCGACGATAAGATTGGCCGTATGCTGGTTTACATCGGTACCGAGAAAAATAATATTGTCGCGAAGCAGGCGGCTGTATATGTCATAAGCCCGCTCCATGCGGCCTTCGGTTTCAATAACGGTTGGTATTAAGACCTGGTTTCTTGGTTCGTTCATAAGGCTTAATTATACCACTTGGTTAGCACTCGTCAATACTGAGTGCTAATTATTTAGGCGCGCTTGCATCTGGTGAGGCAGGGTCTATGCCTAGATGCTCAGCGGCACCGGCGATCATGCCTATTTTAGCCTTAATGCCATAACGGTCCGGGCTATCAGAGCTAGGATCAGTATTTAAAACGGCGTATAGTTTGTCGACACCTCGGCTTTGTCCGGGTATAAGCAAGCCTTCTACCGCGACCATGCCTTTAAACCTAGGTCCTTTATCAACAATAAAACCGCAACGAGTAATGATCGGCGGATATAATCTAGGGATTAAAATATGCGGCCTTCCCTTTACTTCAAGCTCAAAGGGATCGACAGCTTCCGAGCCGGCCGCAAGTCTTGGTCTGCCTGCATACGCGCTGTTAAACGCATCTCGCAGCCCTTTATTTACTTTCCCGAGAAATCCTGTTTCTTTCTCTCGGGCTAAAAGTTCATTAACGCTAGAATCTAAAATTTCTCCTGAACCTGCCATTTTCAATACCTCAAATTACGTGGGGATAGCATATATTATTGGTGTCTTATTGTCAAAATTATTCTCTAGGAAGATAAGTTTAAGGAGTAGCGTTTGCGTACTCTTCAAGTTTCTGCAGGGTCTTTTCGGTAACCATTCTTGAAGCTATATCTTTTCTGGCGCTTTCCTTGTTCAGCTCCTCTTGCATCTGCTGGTCATTATACTGGGCCTTCAGAGCCTGGATTTTGCTATCCAATTCTTCAGGGGTTACGACAATATTTTCCCTGGCGCCTATTTCGGCCAGTACAAGGCTTGCCTTGACCTGCTTCTCGGCCTGCGGCCAAAGGATCTCCTGCTTGTATTTTTCTTCGGTAGTACCTTCCGCTTCTAAAAATTCAGCCAGGGTCTGGCCGCGGTAAGTAAGATTACGCTTCAGTTCGGCCATATTATGGTCTATCTGATGCTCGACCATACTGGCGGGCACGGTTATTTCGCTTTTATCGGTCAGTTTTTCGACAAGCTCATTTGAATAGTTTCGGTCCGCCTCATTCTGCCTCTCTAGAGTCAGCTGTCTTTTTACATCTGCCTTAAGGTCCTTAAATGTCTTGAACGGACCGGCTTTGACGGCAAAATCATCATTAAGCTCCGGCTTTATGACCTCGTTGACTTTCTTAACTGTTACTGTAAATTTCGCTTTTTTGCCGGCGAGAGCCTTGACCCCATAGTCCTTAGGAAAAGTCGTGTCAAACGTCTTTTCTTCGCCGGCCTTAAGGCCACTCAGGTTTTCCTCAAAGCCCGGTATAAAAGTCTTGCTACCGATCACCAAAGGGTAGTCAGTCCCATCGGCGCCGTTGATAGGCTGGCCCTTGGTATCCACTCCCTTGAAGTCAATCATAACTTCATCGGCGGCTTTAGCCGCTCTTTTGACTTCCTTTTTCTCTGCCATTCTAAGCTGCAGGGATTTCATAACCTCTTCGACTTCCTTAGCCGTCGCCTCTATCTTTGGTTTAGCCAGTTTGATTTTCTTATAATCAGCTAGTTTGATCTCGCCTAATGCTTCGACGGTCAGCTCAAACTCAAGGTCGGTATAGGGAACGAATTTTTTAATCGCTACCTCCGGGTTCGCGACCGGCTTGAAGCTTTTGCGGCGGACTGATTCGCCGTATAGGCCGCTCATTGCCTCCTCTAAGAACTCGGCCTGGAACTTAGTCTGGTCGACATTTTTCTCAACAATACTAAGCGGAGCCTTCCCGGGCCGGAAGCCTTGTATCTTTATATTCCTGGCAAATTTAGCAAGGACGACTTTTTTATACTCTTCCAGTTCAGCCGGCGAAGCTTTAATAAATATCTTTATCTTGGTCGGACTCAGGTTTGTTATTTCCGCGTGCATAGCGCCCTACTATAACAGATTAAGGGACAAAAGTTAAACCAATGTTATTTTCCGTCTCCGTCCGGCTTTTTATTTTGATTTTCTCCGTTTTCTTAGCTCAGCCTCAACATCAGCCAGGCTTATGTTTTTAATACGCATTAAAACAAGCGTGTGGTAGAAAAGATCGGCGGATTCTTCGATAAGTCTTTGCCTTGTTTCTTCAGCGGCAGCTCTTACTACTTCTTCGGCTTCCTCAGCCACTTTGGCGTTCGCGGCCTTGACCCCGCCGCGGACCAGCCGGGCGGTATAGCTTTCTTTCGGGTCAGCCGCCGATCGCTCCTCTATGTCCCGCTCCAATGACTTAAGCCCGAATTCCTCCTCGCCAAAACAGCTATAGC
>CAMLDK010000081.1 GCA_946478995.1 uncultured Candidatus Saccharibacteria bacterium
GGTGAAGTATAGTCCGAAGCGGAAGAACCTTTCCTCGCCGACCTGAAGCGCGTCGCGCATTTCCTCGGCATCCATGATAGCTGACTCTTTAGCCGGATCGCGCACACGGCCCTTTTCCGAGTCTATCTGTATACCGGCTTCCAGCTGGGCGACTTTTTTCCTCAGGTTCTCTAGAACCACTTGGCTTTCTACCGGATAAACATAGATCGAAAGATCCATGACTTCATCGAGATTGACCATGCTGCTAAGCCAGCCGGTGGTCAGCTTGCGGGGATAAGCGTAAACGTAAAAAGTCCTGGCATAGCGGGTGCCGAGCTGGAAATGTGTTCCGCTGAACTCGATAGAGCTTGGCGCGATAAAATCACGAAGCGCGGTGATGCCTTTTTGGAACGCTACGGAGACTTCTTGCTGTTCGCGCAATCTCTGGGCATTCGCTATAGCGGCTGGGTCGGTAACGACGGCTTTTTTCTTGAATAAACCCATATCAGGCTTTCAACTCCTTATCAAGATGTGGCTGGGGGGCCTGGCCCTCGCCTTTTGTGACTATAGGAGCTACAAGATCGTCAAAATTCCTGATTTTCTGCCTGGTGGCGGTATCGGGGTTATATACGTCGTAGTAAAGCTCAATAAGCTCTTGCGTATCCAAGGGGATTGATTTCACGCCGCACTCGTTCAGCCCGGATAAGACCGCTTGGACCCGGTGCCGGAGCTCGGTCTTGGCTTCTTCCAGTTTTTTCTCGTCGATTACCACATGGGTCTGGGTATTAGAAAATATACTGCCCAAGCCGCTGATCATACTTTTGCTTTCCCGCGCGATGTTCAGGTTCTTCTGCTGGGAGTCTACATTAGGCAAGAAAGGTATGACCACATAAAACGCTTTATCCATGATATTGGTCTGGTCAGCCAGGCCGCCAATGAAGTTTATATAGTCTTCCATAAGAAGCGAGAGGAGCATATTGTCATGCTCGGTGCGTATCTTGTCCAGTTTAGCTATGTAGTCGCCCATATCGATCCGCTGCGACCTGACAAAAATCTGCACTGGATAATAAAGGGAATTCAAAAAGCTTTGGTAGGCGTATTCCACCGCTTCCTGCTCGCTCATGCTCATAAGGTCAAAATTTATGGATCTGGCCATGATGACAGCCCGGAACGAACCGTCTTCCATGATGACGACACCGTCCCGGATCTCGGCGATCTTCAAGTGGTTTTGCGTGCTATTCGGGTTGATCGGGTCTTTTTGCTGCTGTGGAGCAGCCGGCGGTTGCTGCGAACGGGGGTCTGGCTGCATAGGGGCAGCGGAATTCGCGGCATAGCCTTGGCCTGCCGGCTGCCCGGCCTGCTGGTTTTGCGCGAGTTTTGAGGCGTTATTTTGGTTTTGAGGGTTCATCCATCCACCCGTTTTTATTAAGATCTTTAATGCAATGAAATGACGACCTCTTGCGATTCATCGTCATCTTTACTGGCTTGACGCGCCAATGTAGCCACATTCAAATCATTATTATGTGCCAAGCTGATTATATCAGGAGAGGGGGGTTCTGTCACTTTGCTTATGGTTTTTTCCTCCTCTGTTTTTTGCGCGATTTGACCGGCTGGTTTGCCGTCTTTTTTGCGGGCGCCGGGCTTGCCTCGCTGGGTCTTGGGCTGAAACCTTTGCATATTGCCGGTCGATAAGTCGGCGGCTTCCTTTCTTTGCTTCAACTGTTCACTTATAGATTCTGTTTCATCGGCCGGTATTACGGCTGAAGATTGGTTGCTTTGCTGGTTTTGCATGTTTTTCCTGGCCTCGGCTATTTTAGACTGCAGGCCGGCTTTGCGAGTTTTCTCGCTTTCATCTATCAATACATCTACCTGGGTGTTTTCCAGGATGTCAGGCGTTCCGTCGTCGATTGCCGCCCGGGAGCCGACAGGTATAGGCGTCGGCAGCAGTCTGTCAGCGGCAGTATCAATGTTTGTAAAATTTGGTAGGCTGGCATGTTTGACCGCCCAACCCCGGGTATTCATGGTGTCGGCGAGGGCCCTTAAACGGCTTTCTACTTCGGTTTCGCTCAGATCTTTTGTCAGGACCTTCTCTACTTTCTTAGGGGCGGTTATAGTGACCAGCTCTTCTTTGCCGGCTTGGTCCCAGACGCGTTTCTTGGGCTTTATCTTGAAGCGTATCTTGGCCAAGACCCATAGGTCCGTCGGCTGGTCCTTGCTCCAAGGTATGGCCATAAAATATCCGAACAGGGCCACAGGAGCGAAGATTATAGCCACAAACCAGGCGTTCCGGACAATCACAAAAAAGCACAGATAGCTGAATACCACGCCGATGGCGGCGAAGACGAATTGTTTGAGCGTCAACGGCCCTAGGAATTTATCCTCTGCTTCGATGTCTTGGATTACTTTATATGTTGCCATAAGCCATACTTCCTTTAACCGGCGTCCGGTGGGCGGGCCGCTTGGTCAGCCAGCCGGGCCTGGTCGGCATCTCCCCCGAAGCCGTATACACGTTTCATCCTTGCGAATGTAGCCGCGTCGGTATTATGTGCTTGCCGCCGGGCTGCCTCTGCCGGGTCAAGATCTCTGTTAACCTGGCGCACCTCGGTAACAGCGTCTGAAACCTTCACATGCTGGGTCACGGACTCTTGCATAGGCAATGTCCGCTGCATATCCGCTATCTGTTGCTGGTTGGTCACGCCGTCGGCATTCGTTCCGGTCAATACCTTAGAGAATGCTTTCTTGGCTTCCAGGTTTCCGGTACCGTATATATCTAAAGCCCCATCCAGGGTTGCTAGCAGGGCGATCTCATGTTCACGTTGTTCATTAACTTTTTCCATATCGCCGGTCGCCTGGGCTTCAGCAATCTTGGCTCGCGTTTCATCGAGTGAGCCCTCGATATGTGCAGCGGCTATCTTGGCGCCTTCAGGATGTCCGGTCACCAGTTCGGCTATCTGTTTATGGGTAAGCATTGAGTCTTCAGAAAGCTCTTGGACATGCTCTGCCGTGTAGGGGACCATGTTGCCATTTTCGTCCTCATGCTTAGCTCCACCAAAGATCGCCCTTCCAGCTTCCTTATCGGCCCAGGCATCCAAAGCCTGAGCTTTCTTGGTGGCACTGCCAGCCAGGTCGGGCCGTCTGGCCGCGGCGTTTGCTTCGCCAAGTATTGAAACAAGCTGGTTCCTGTCCGTCATACGGCCCTCGCCGGAAAGTCTGGCCGCGGCTTGGTTCTGCGCACCGGCGGCGCTAGTTATTTTGCCCCATGAACCATCTTCTTTTTCACCGTATTGGTCCTTCCACATAGGCGCGCTCTCGGATCCGCCGACCAGCGCGGCCATCTGCAAAGATTCGAAGTCGCCGCCGAACCGGCCGTTCTGTTCCTGCATTCTGGATACTACATCTTCGCCTCGCGAATTTAAAGTGTCGGTTACATTACCATTTTTGTCCCGCTTAAAGTAGTATGATTGCGAATCATCTGCCTGTAGCCTGCCTTCAGGTCCAGCTTTTCCACCGTTGCTGCGCACATAAGACTTAAGGCCTTTCGCCAGATCCTCTTTATTGCCGCTCTTGGCGTACAATATACCGCCCATAATGTCGTTTTCCGGCTTAACCCGCGCCCAGTCCTCGTCTTCCTTATTGATCTTCATGGCATGGGCGAATTGCTGCCTGCGCATCCTTTCTTTTATGTTTTGAGGACGTAGGCCCATGCGGTCATTCGGCAAGTTGGCCAGGCCGGCGGAGATCGCATTGGCTCCACTTGTACCTTTACTTAGCCCTCTGGACATAGCCGCCCTCGGTCTCCCCAGAACCCTATAGTCCGAACGATGCGCGCCCGGTCTGCCTCTTCGTTTGATTAAGTTTCCGGCTCCGGCCTTGCCCAGGTTGCTGTTAAAGCGTTTTTGCCGTTCGCGCCCGGCCATACGGCTGATCGGTTTTTGCAGATCCGACAGCTGGCCGGAAA
>CAMLDK010000082.1 GCA_946478995.1 uncultured Candidatus Saccharibacteria bacterium
ACCTCCGGGTGTAATACTTAGCGCCCCGCTACTTTGCAGTAACGGTGTTGTAACACTTACGGTAAAATTCGGATTGTTTACTGTATCTATAGTTATCGTGTCGGTCGGATCCACGGAAGTGGTTATATTATTGCCGCCCGAGAAATTAACAGTATCGCCATTATTTACAGTCTCTGGTGTACCTGCATCTGCATCGATGCTAAAAGTACCTGTTGTGTCAGAATCTGAAGCACAAGCCCACTGGTTAGAGCCGTTATACTTCAGTATCTGTCCGCTTGAGCAGTCGATAAGGGATAGGCCGCTGACATCAACTTCCAGCCCTTTATTGGCTTGAACAGCAACAGATACCGTAGGGCTCCAGCCTTCGCCAGCCGCCCCGCTAACGCTACCTCCATTGCCCGCTGTCAGGCCAGCCACATAGTTGCCAGTTGTATCGGTTCCTAGGTCAAGAGTATCCACGCTGACCAGCCCAGAGCCATTCACCCTTAAAAAGCCATTCGCCAGATTGCTGAAAGTTATATTGTTACTCACACTAAGGCTGCCACCTATGGTTATAGTTCCGAGAGCCTGCGAAATTATAGAGTCATCGATAACATCAGCCGAAGTAAATAACGGAATAGTACCAGAGGTACCTCCGGGGGTAGTCACGCTAGTACCGCCGCCGGAAGTTTCATCATCCGCACAAATGACCCGGCCGTTGCTATTGGTTGTAAGCGACCCTCCATTTAGAAACGCCGCGCAGTTCAGCGGCAAAGTTAATGTACCGTCTAAGCTTAGGTTTCCGGTCAAGATCAGATTTGAGAACGTCGGAGAGCTGACCTTAGCTATATCTTGAGGGGTAGACAACCTTACCACGCCATTGGTAGTAGAAACTGAGATTCTATTGCTGGTTCCCTGGATGCTAACCGCGCCTATCTGCCCGTTTACCAAGCTTGAATCCGGAATATCCGTACCTGGTACTATCTGGCCCAATTGACTTGTTAATTCTTGCAACTGTTCATCCGTAGCAAAGTTACAGTTATTTGTATTCAAACAAATTGTTCCAGAACTATTCGGAAGATTTATAGTCTGATCTGCACTTAAAGCAGCCGGCTTGATTATTACCGCATGACCATTGTTATTAACAATCAGCGAACTATCCGCGATGATATCGCCGTTTACAAACAGCGCATTTTCCTTGCCGCTGAACATTCCTGAGTCCAAACCGCTGGTTGAGCCACCTAAATCAATATCCTGGGTAGGAATAGCTGAAGAAGCCGGGTCTTTTTGATCACGGGTTAAAAGGAGGGCTGTGAAACTGGTTATCAGCAGGACTATCAGGGTTATTACACTGGAAACTATCATTACCATCCTAGGAGATATATTGGAAAATACATTCTTCCCCTTAGGCTGAAACGAAGAATTATTGTTGGAACTAGTTAGGTCAGAGCTTAAACTTGGAGACAAATTTCCGCCTACGCTAGTCGAGAGCATATCCAAACTATCAGTACTCGAATCCAAGGATTCTAAGGAGTTTTCTTTCGGTTCTTCTGCCGGGTTCATGTTTTATTTTTAACTTCTTGATTTTTATTTTGCGGATTTTAGCTATACTTAACTCTTTTCATTCTCTTAAAAAATGTGTTCAAATGCAAGACTTTTAATATATATTAATGATAAATAGTTTGTTCACTTATCCACAGGTCAGGTTAATCAGCTAGGCCCAAAGGATGAGATAGATAGAGGTAAGACCTACGGCAAGCACCCCAAAAGCAACGATCATCACCTGAAAAAGCTGTCTCCTGATTACGTGTCCCGCCAGAGGATTCCTACCCAAGGAGGTTATTGCGCTTGAAGTTGAGCCATAAAGTATCCCTCCTTCAGCAAATAAAACTAGTAAAAAAACAACCATAGCTATTATCACCCTGACTTCGCTCACTTCTTTCCCTGCGATAGATTGCCCAAGTCTTTCTAGGGATGAGTTGGAGCCTGAACTTGAAACCAACTTGGTATCTAAATTTATTCTCATCAACGCAATATTGGTTGGCTTTCTACCTTCATCAGTATTTATTTCGTATGGTTCTAAACCGGTTGTCGGGAAATTTTCTAAAGCCGTTCCCAGAATTATCTTTGAACCGGTGTTTGCTTTGGTTAATACTCCGTTCAAAGGTGAGAGAGTTAATTGATCACCCTCCTGTATCCGGCCGTTAATATCACTCGCATACGCCCGCACTTCACCCTCGCTTTCAACGAAAACAGTCTGCCCCGAAGAGGCTACGGTAACCGAACTCTCTTCAACCGTAGTAGCGACCCCTATTATATTTTCCAAAGCAGATTCAGTAGCTGCCTCAACCTTGGGAGAATTACTTTCCGTATCAGGGTTAAGTCCAACCGCCATGCCGGGTTTCAAAGCACTATCGTCTGTCTGGTACCCTCTTGATATACCGTAGACGGCGGAGCAATAAGCTAAGCTTAAAAAAGCCACAGCCAGTAGAAAATATAAAAAATTAACTCGGCTTTTTGCCTTCCTTGAAATAGCTATCATAACTTTAATGCGCTTATCCTATAGGGTTATCTTACCACGTATAACTCTTAGGCGGGGTATCTAATTATTCGGCCGGCTTTTCATTTTATAAGTTATAAAATGTATTGTATTTTACTCAACGATATTGGTCATACATAGATGTTGCATATTTTAAATATCTTTAAAAAATATACAGAACTCTATTCAAAAATTTTTGAAATAAGGCTATCAGGTCTAACCGCTTGTTATATAAGGTAATTTCAGTTAGAATTACTGGGGTAATTTCTCTTCTTTCATGTGGCCTGGCGCGTGATAATCTCTGCGTATGATACTAAGACGCTTCGTTCGTGGCTACATAAAGTAAAGACATTTACTTTATGGGGTGATAGCTCAGTTGGCTAGAGCACCTGCTTTGCAAGCAGGGGGTCCGGGGTTCGAGTCCCCGTCACTCCACCAAATGGGGATGCCAAACTTCGGTTTGGCGTTTCCACCACAGGCACGGAAAGCAATGTGGGCGACTAGCTCAGTGGTTAGAGCGCTTCACTGATAATGAAGAGGTCCCAGGTTCAAATCCTGGGTCGCCCACCATTCACGATCAAGATTGTAGGGAAAGATCCTTGAGTTAAAGGTAGTCCGAGAGCCGGCCTTAGGGCCGTTTCAATAGGCCTCTGCGCTAATTTTACCCGGAGGTCATCCGTATTACCAAAACGTGGAGTAAGTATCGTCGCGCCATATCCTGCCCTGTTGGCTCCTAGAACATCCTTCAGCATCTGATCGCCTCCATGGCAGATCTCCGAAGGTTCAACTCCTAAGATTTTTGCTACTTCTAAGAACATTGATTTGCTAGGTTTTTTGGTACACCCAGGCATGGAAGTGTTAACTATCGGTAAATCATCCAAATCTGCTTCATTCTTAATATAAGCCGCAATATCGTGGCTCCTTTCAGCCCTGGTTCCTGTGCCAGTGTTAGTAATGATAGCTTGGGATAGTCCTGACTCTTGAGCTTCCCTCATTACTTCAAGATGTTTCCGTGGGATAGATTCCGGCTCATCCGTATAGCCAAGAAGATAGCCGTCAATATCGTGGCTCAGTGCTTTAATATCAGGCTGCTGCTCTCTTAAAGCTTCTATACTTATATCCCCAAATGAGGCAATAGCATACGTAGGCTGCAAACTTCTCAACATAATATCAACAAATATTACAATAAAAAGATGATTTTGTAAATAAAAATCTAGATAGTGCCATCAACGTCAAGTCCGGTTTTTGAAACTTGGTACTTATCGGTTTACTGTCAGTTTCAAAACAGTAATCCAAGTATCGCCTAGCTACAGAAGAAGTCAATTGATCCTCTTCTGCGCTGATATATCTCCCTAGAAAGGAGGTAATCCATCCGCACCTTCCGGTACGGATACCTTGTTAC
>CAMLDK010000083.1 GCA_946478995.1 uncultured Candidatus Saccharibacteria bacterium
TATGCGGGCTTTCTCAGGAAGCTGTAGAAGCCTTACGGTATTTACGACGGTACTTTGCGCTTTGCCCAGCCGCTTGGCAATATCTTTCATATCTATATTGAACTCTTCACTAAGTCTGGCGATTGAGATCGCCTGATCAAGAGGCGAAAGATCAACTCTTTGAACATTCTCCACCAAGCCTATCTCTAATTTTTCAAGTTCTTTATGCGAGCGAACAAGTGCCGGCACCTCTTTTAGCCCTGCCTTCTTAGCCGCCCTGAAGCGTCTTTCTCCTGCGACTATTTCATACTTTCCCACAACGGTTTCCGAAGAAGTCAGAATGAGCGGCTGTAATATCCCGTAATTTTTTATTGAAGCAGCAAGCTCATCTATAGAAACAGGGTCAAACTGGGTTCTGGGCTGCCCGGAGCCTGGCTGTATTTCTGATATTTTGATTTTTTGTATCCTATCTTGCTTATCCAGGAGAATCGATTTATCAAAATCGGCCGGCAGCAGACTGCCTAGACCCTTGCCTAACTTACTCTTTTCAGACATCCGCCCTCCTCTTTACTTCCTTTGCTAAAGCTTTATAAGCCCTCGCGCCCTTGCTCCACTTGTCATGTTCGGATATGGGTTTGCCGAAACTGGGGGCTTCGGCTAATTTTACGTTTCTTGGTATCACCGTATCGAACAATTTATCGCCGAAATGCTCTTTGACTTCATTGTATACCTGCTCGCTCAAACTAGTACGCTTGTCGTACATAGTCATCACCACCCCGAGTAGCTCAAGCTCCGTGTTCAGGCTCTTTCTAACCTCTTGCATTACCTGAAGCAGCTGGCTCAAGCCCTCCAGCGCATAATATTCCGCCTGGACCGGTATAAGCACCGTGTCCGCGGCGCTAAGCGCATTGACAGTAAGCAAACCAAGCGAAGGCGGACAATCTATCAGTACATAATCGTAACCCAGATTAGCTAAGACATTTTTTAGTGCATATTCCCTGTTTTCCCGGGCAGCAAGTTCAAGCTCGGCACTAGCTAACCTGGCATCGCAAGGCAGTATATGGACGTTCTTGACCGATGTAGTTTTTATCAGCTTCACCGTCTTTAATGAATCGTTTAACAGTAAATCAGCCAGATTTTGTGATTCCGCGCTTGCACCTACGCCCAGTCCGCTGGAAGCGTTGTGTTGCGGATCAGAATCAACAACCAGTATTTTATCTGTTTTTTTAGCCAGATAAGCGGCCAAGTTGATCGCGGTAGTTGTCTTACCTACCCCGCCCTTTTGATTAAGTATGGCTATATTTTTTTGTTTCACGAATCCCCTGCCTGTTTCATTAATATCCTACCACAGAAATAAACTATCGAGGAAAGCCCGACAGTATAAAAATATTACCTTTATCTAGCATTATACGGCTAGTCTTTGAATACTAGTACGTATATTTTTACCTCTGTTAATCAATCCGTTATTTAAGAATTAATCATAGGATCATTAACTATGTCGTTTATGATGATTGCCTGCTTCTTAAGCTTGTAGCGGGTCAGCTTCTGTCGCTGAGGTCTAACCACTTCGTAGACCAATCGGTTAGCTGGAAGTCCTTTTCTGGTGCTGTATATCTTAGCCGCCATACTAGTTACTCCCCTCGCTCTCTTGCAAGGTTATGGTTATGCCTTTAACATCATTATCTATGCTGCCAGGGCCATTACTGGAAAACGCTTCTTCCCCGTTATGACAGAGGGTGTAGCGTACATTGCCTGTATCGTCAGGAGTATCCCGAAAAGTAGATGAGACTATAAGAGGCGCGCCAGAGGTGTTTGTGAAGCCGCCGAAACCTATTCCAACCTGGGTATCCTCACAGTCAGGATCCTCTCCTATGGCCCTATGTATGGTAAATATGTTGTATTCGCTATCATTGCCATTGCTCAGGCCTCTGATTGCTACTGATATGACTATGGAATTGTTCTGATTTGAAAGAGTCAGGTTCGGGTAATCTTCATCGCTGTTCCAGAGGCTAAGCTTCGTATCATCTAAGTGATATTCTGTTGAATCTGAGAAGTATCCGGACTTAGGCAATCTGCCGCAGTCACTCCAAGCTGTGCCGTTATAGCATCTGAAGCTGCTCATTGCGCTGTTGAAATACATAGCACCAGCCACGCCGTCCGGATCTCCCGGAGTATTCTTGGTATCCAACACCAGAAGCGTGCCTATATCATCGGGCGTGCTATTGCCTATATAGACACGATTGTTCTGAGTATCTACCTGGAACAGGCTGGCACCTGAAGCATTCTGTATCTGGAAGGCAGTTTGTGAATTTAAGCCGCCCCTGAAAGTCACAAAACCTTCAGAGGTAAGCGAAAGCAGATCAGGCCCCAGGCCGCTGCTGATACTGAATGTGCCTCCTCCTGAGCTGTTGCCGTCAATATTTATCTGTACGCCTCCTACTCCGCCGTCTAATACCAAGCCATTGGTGGCATGAACATTCTCGGTATATACGGTGCCCTGGATAGTCGCGTTACCATTGACCTCTACATCATTCTTAAAGGTACTGTTCCCATTTTGAGTATTAACATTGAACACTTTTTCGCCGGCGGCATTCTGAACTGAAAGCGCCGATTCAGAATCAGTTACATTCTTTAAGATTACATTGCCGTTTTCATCTATAGAGAAAGATTCATTATCAGCGTACGGATCATTGAAGCCGGCTTGCAGCTGGACTGTTACCTGCGCATCAGTCTGAGTGCCGTCATAAGCCGATAGTGCCGTACCGATGATCTTGCCGGGGCGAGTGGCTTTCATAGCTACCCCTGGAACAGAGGAAGAAGTTAGCGGATCGCCCGGTGCGATTGGGCCGTTTTCCAGGCTGACTTTTACTGGAACGCGCCCGGTCAAAGCTAGTATGACCGAATGTCCATCATCCGCTCCGGCCACCTGGTAAGGACTGGTTGAAACAACTCCGATAATCCGCTTGTCGTACGGTACAGCAGAGGTCGTCACCGCGTTACCGGCGCTATCGACGGATAGGATTTCTCCAGGCTGCGGCTGTGTATCGCCTGCATAACGGATCCATTCGGCAAAGTCAGCGGTATCGGAACCGTTAGCCCCTTGAGCTGTACTGGAGTTAAGGCCAACAATCCTCCATCCACCATTCATATACACAACTGTATAGTTCTCGATTCCATCGCTGCCATTAGCGCCAGCAACTGAACCAATAGTTGTGCCATTAATTTGCACCGTAGAAGTCATACCGCTACTACTGCTACATCCCCCATCTGAAGCTCTGTTTGAAATAAAGGCATAACTACCCTCTATATTGCTAAGTCCTGTTATATTGAAAGTCTTGTTCAAAGTACAAGCTCCACCGGTATCCCGAGATTCTATATAGTAAGCAAGAGCGTTATCAGTAATATTAGTCGTGCCTGTGTTAGTTGTTATAGTTGTACTGACATTGCCGCCCCAAGTACCCTCTACATCAAGGGTCCTGGTAGGAGTCTCAACACCTATGCCTAGACGGTTGTTGGTGTTGCTCCAGTATAGGTCGCTAGCCAGTGGTGAAATATCGGTAATATCATATTCTGATACATTTGTTCCAAGTTTTGTTACCAGCAGGCCTTTTATGTAATGGTTGTTATTGCTGCCGCCGGTTCGTGCGCCAAAACCAAAGTTAAGATTGCTGGTATCGCGAGTATATACATCGTTGTAAGTCAGGACTACTTCCCCGTCCCATCGGACAATAATCTTGTTATACAGGATGATGATGTCAACATCGTGCCAGGCATTGTCGTCAATATTAGCCTTGGCAACAGAAGTCAGCGGATTTGCGCCGCCGCCGCTGCCGCATTGATTGCCGTCCGTATAGCCCCCGTAAGTTATACCGACACAATCATGGTATTCGCTGAAGTAGATTATGTAGCCTTCTGTCATCCCTGAGCCAT
>CAMLDK010000084.1 GCA_946478995.1 uncultured Candidatus Saccharibacteria bacterium
CGGACAAATGACCGATCTTGACAAGCTGATTATCACTGTTGAGACCGACGGTACCATTACCCCCCGCGAGGCTTTTGAAGAGGCTGCGGCTATATTGGTCAACCAGTATACAGCATTAGCCGGACAGACTAAGGTAGAGCAGGCTGCCCCGCTTGGCAGCGAGGAAGGCGAAGGCGGAGTGTCTGACGGCGCGGATGATGACTCGCCGGCTCTGATGACCTCCATAGAGGACCTGAACCTATCAGCAAGGACCACTAATGCCCTTGTAAACAATGATATCCACACACTCAAAGATTTATTTTCGCTAAGCGATATCGAGCTGAAAGAACTGAAAGGTTTTGGCAGCAAGGCTTTGGATGAAGTTAAAGAAAAAATGTCGGAGATGGAGTTTTAGCAGATGCATCGCCACGGGTATAAAGGCAAGAAATTCGGCCGCGAAAAAGACCAGCGCAGGGCAATGCTCAAAGGCTTGGCCGATTCTTTGATATTGCATGAAAAAATAGAGACGACCATAGTAAAAGCCAAAGAAATAGTGCCCTACGCCGAAAAGCTTATCACTAAGGCTAAAAAAGGTGATTTGCACAACCGAAGGCAGGTTATATCCGGCCTTAATACCCTGGAAAGCGCCCACAAATTAGTCGATGAATTAGCTCCAAAACTCCAAAGCCGGCAAAGCGGCTATTTAAGAATCAAGAAAACTACCTTAAGAAAAGGCGATAATACTCAGATGGCATCGGTAAGCTTCGTAGACGATTTGACCGTGGCGGTTAAGCCTAAAGAAGCGGAAAAAGTCCCGAGTAAAGTCAAACCTGTTTCCAGGACAGCCAAAAAACCGGCTCCGAAAACAAAACCAGTTAAGAAAGCGGCAAAGAAATGAAGACATACAGCGCAAAACCTAAAGAAGTAGAACGAAAATGGTATCTGTTGGACGCTTCATCCATGAGCCTGGGCAGATTATCTACCGCTATAGCACGCTACCTGATAGGAAAGTCAAAGCCCATGTACACGCCCCATATAGATTGTGGCGACTACGTCGTAGTCATCAATAGCGGTAAGTTAAAGGTGACCGGGGATAAGAAAGCTAAGAAAATTTACTACAAGCATAGCGGCTATCCGGGAGGCCTAAAAGAAGCTAATCTACAAACTATGCTTGATAATGATTCAACCCAGGTCATATACCAATCCGTGCGCGGTATGCTGCCCGTCAATAAACTTCGGGCCGGCCGTCTAAGCAGGCTCAAGATATACCCAGGGGAAGAGCACGGCCACTCAGCGCAAAATCCAGAGGCAATAAAAACGGAAGGGGCAAAATAATGAATTATTTTTACGGACTCGGCAGGCGCAAGAGCTCAACCGCAAGGGTGAGGCTGACTAAAGGCAGCGGCTCTGTAAAAGTCAATGAAAAAACCGCCCAGGAGTATTTTTCTGACAGCCAAGCCCACTTGCATGAGCTGGACAGGCCTTTTATAGCGCTTGGCCAGGAAAACAAGTTTGATATCAACGTCAAAGTCACCGGTGGCGGGCTTTCCGGACAGATAGCGGCTATCAAGCTTGGTATCGCCAAAGCTTTGATAGAGCTCAACCCTGATTTTAAGAATACTCTTAGGAGAGCTGATTTGCTCGGCCGAGACCCGCGCGAAAAAGAACGCAAGAAATTCGGCCTGAAGGGCGCTCGCAAGAAACGCCAGTTTACAAAGCGCTAGTATATGAGACACCCTTTCAGGGTTTCTCATCGCGCCGGGCGCGGAATAAATCCGCCGCTCGGGCTGCTCTTCCCGGTCCTTAATAGTTTTAAGGTATAATTGAGGAGAATTATGGATAATAAACCTGTTATTTTGACCGGGCTTAGGGCAAATAATGATCTTCATATTGGCAATTATTTCGGCGCTCTTTTGCCGATTATTGATATGTCTAAGAATAAATCAGATAAGCACCAGATAAATCTGTTCCTGCCTGATCTGCACAGTTTTACTACTCCGGTTGACCACTCGAAGCTTAAGCAACAGATTAGAAACACCATCCATACCTTTGTCGCCGCAGGTCTGCCGCTAGATAACCCCAGTGTGAATATTTACCGGCAGAGCTATATACCGGCCCATAGCGAGCTGACATGGATCCTGGATTGCTTTACTGGTTTTGGTGAAATGAGTCGTATGACTCAATTCAAAGACAAATCCTCTAAGCTAAGTGAAGACAGGATCAGCCTGGGCTTGTTTAACTATCCGGTTCTGATGGCAGCGGATATTTTGCTATACGGCGCTAGATATGTGCCTGTAGGGGACGACCAGACACAACATCTGGAGTTTACCCGTGATATTGCCGAACGAATGAACAAGCGTTTCGGTGATTTGTTCGTAGTGCCCGAACCGGTCAAAAAACAGCATGAATTTTTCGGTAAGGACCAGGGGCTACGCATAAAAGACCTTGCCGAACCGGCCAAGAAGATGAGCAAAAGCGAAGAATCAGATAAGGGCGTGATTTTTCTTAATGACAAGCCGGAAGAGGCCCGTAAGAAAATAATGAGCGCAACGACAGATGATTTTGCGCAGGTCAAATATGACCCGGATAGCCAGCCGGGAGTATCTAATCTGCTCCAGATATACGCTTTGCTGAGCGAGAAAACCGTGCAGGAAGCCGAGGTAGAGTTTATAGGCACCACGAAATATAGTGAGTTCAAACAAGTTGTTGCCGATGAAATCGTTCGCTTTCTGGAGGATTTCCAGGCCAGGTTCGCAAAAGTGGACGAAGCGGCGATAGATGCCAGGCTTGAGGCTAGTGAAACGCTCATGAATGAATCGGCAAATAAAACCTTGTATAAAGTTCAAAAAGCCGTAGGTTTAAGATAAGTTGAGCTTGGACAGACTGGACACGATCGTAGCTAAAAAGATAGGCGTAAGCAGGTCTTATGCCGTGAAGCTGATTGAAGGAAAAAAAGTAAAGAGCGGCTCGAAAATTCTGGATAAGCCAAGCAAAAAACTGCCCTCAGATATAGAACTGGTTATAGATTTCAAAAAAGATTTCAAGTACCCGTCACTTGATATAAAAGTACTCTACGAGAATGCGGATGTCATAGTGGCGGATAAGCCTTCAGGCATATTGACCCATTCTAAGGGCGCCTTCAATCCGGAGGCAACTCTGGCCACATGGCTGCATGAGAGAACCGCAGATCTAGATAAAGACGATCAGCGTTCAGGGATAGTCCATAGGCTTGACCGGGGTACAAGCGGCGCTATCATCATGGCAAAGAGCGAAGAGGCGCAAAAATATCTGCAGAAACAGTTTGCCAAAAGGAACGCTAAAAAAACATACCTAGCCTTGGTTGCCGGTGATATCAGCCCGGCCGAAGCTACCGTGGACATACCAATAGCCAGAAATAGCGCGGATCCTAAGAGGTTTAAGGTGTCGAATTTTGGCAAGCCGGCTCAAACGATGTATAAGTCAATCAAGACTTTTACTCATGCGGGTCAAAAGTACTCGCTGGTAGAACTTTACCCTAAGACAGGCAGGACTCATCAGATACGCCTGCACTTAAAAT
>CAMLDK010000085.1 GCA_946478995.1 uncultured Candidatus Saccharibacteria bacterium
CAATAGAAGGCGCGATAGTGGGCGCCGGCGGAGCAACGGTTATTCTGCTGGTTATGATGTACTTTTTCGGCTATGAAATAATCAAAGGCTATGCAACTAACACTCCGGCTGAATTTTTCAATGCGCTTGTTCCGGCAATCGTGTATGCGTTTTATGGATTTGTCGAGCTGTGGCCAGCGGCAATAATATTTGTCGGGATGCTAATAGGCGGATTCATAGGTGCTAAAACTGCAATTGAAAGAGGAAACCTCTGGGTCAAAAACTTATTTACGATAGTTATAATTGCGCTTGTAGCTAAGGTGCTATTCTTTTAGTTTTTGTTATACTTAGGCTTATAAAACAGGAGGGTTCATGGGGTTTATAGTAATAGTAGTTATAGTTTTGGTTCTGATAGGCCTGCGGGTCGTAGACCAGTATGAGCGCGGAGTTGTCTTAACGCTTGGCAAGCATACCAGCACCAGAAGCCCCGGCCTGACCTGGATCTTTCCGGGAGTTCAGAGAATGATGAAAGTCGACCTTCGTATTCTTACTGTTGATGTTCCTCGCCAGGAGGTTATAACCAAAGACAATGTTACGGTGCATGTCGACGCGGTTGTGTACTACCAGGTTGACAATGCCGACAAAGCAACCCTGGATATACAGGATTTCAGAAAAGCCACTTTGACTTACGCCCAGGCCACTATGCGCGATGTCGTCGGCGAAGTAGATCTGGACAAGCTGCTAACCGAGCGCGACCAGCTCAGCACGGACATAAAAGTCATAGTAGATAAGTTTACCGACAAATGGGGAATCAATGTCGATACTATCAAGATCCAGAACATTGAATTGCCGCAGGATATGAAGCGGGCAATGGCCGCCCAGGCTGAAGCTGAGAGGGAAAAGCGGGCAGTGATTATTACGGCTGAAGGCGAATTCCTAGCCGCTCAGAAACTAGCAGAAGCTGGCAAGATACTGGCAACTTCGGCTGGCTCTATGAACCTCCGTACCCTGGGTACATTAGAAAAAATCTCTTCCGAACAATCACAGAAAACTGCGTTTATCATCCCAGCCGATCTATTCGACGGTTTCAAGAACTTGCTTAAAAAGTAGCTTAACTTATAGAGTATATAGCCAGGCTGACACCGACCAGAACTAGCATTATGAATGCTACCGTTCTTGCATCAAGTTTAATGCGCTGATGCATGACATCGGAGATAGCATCCATTATGAAAGTGACCGCTATCAGAACACCGCCTACATAGATAGAGATTTTGGCGTAAACGAAAGCCTCAGGGATAGTGCCGACAAACCATAATCCCGGCACCAAAGCGGCTCGACGCCAATGCCGACGCAGCAAGCTTCCGTCTTTAGCGTCTTTAGCTAAAAACATGTACCAGATATTCGTCACACCTAATGTTAGGACAGAGAAGACCCCGATTATTACTTCTGGGCGGATAGCTTTCAGCAATTCACGGTACATGCCCTGGTTTATCGCATCTAAGCCGGATTGAAAAACCAGCACTGCTATGATCATCCCCAGAGGGAAGGCAAATCTTGCACGAACATTATTCTTATGAGGCGTCGGTTCAACTGCGAAGGCTATTATCAAAACTACAATTGCCAGCAGGCTGTAAGCAGTAGGAGCGTCATTGTTAAAGTAAGTTCCTATGGCCAGCAGCATAGGCAGATAAATAATCTGCTGCAACGCTGAAAAGGAAGATAGCGAGTTGACACTGTTGATTAACCGGCTTGTCATATACATCTGTATATTCCAAGTCACGGCTATTACAATCAGGAATATTACCAGCGGCGTAACTTGCCAGAGGTGCGCTAGATCATCAGGCCGGATAAAGATAAAACACCAGACAAGAGCCGGCCAAAAGGCGTAGCGATACAATGCGAAAGTCCGTTGCGGCGAAATACCTCTTTCCTGCAAGTACCGCTCCGTAAGATGGCAGAGTTTAAAGGCAATAGCAAAAGTAAATGCCAAGAGGGTCGTTATCATTACCCCGGCAGTATAACCCAAGCTTGGATTTCACCCCAGTTTTTAGTAGAATAATGAAGTCTCAGAAACCCAAGAACGGCTCTGTAGTTTGTAGGGCAGAGGCTTTCGGATAGTTAATAGCCTTGGGCTCTTCAAGCCAGGAGTAAAGTCACATTTAACAATTTAGCCAAATTTGGCTCTGTAGCTCAGTTGGTAGAGCAGAGGCCTGAAGAGCCTTGTGTCCACAGTTCGAGTCTGTGCGGAGCCACCATATTTTCTCGGAAGGGAAAAGAGCAGCCCGAGCAGCGAATTCATTTCGCGCCCGGCGCGATGAGAAAAACCGTAGGTTTGTCTCATTACACAAGCGGGTGTAGCTCAGTTGTTTAGAGCGCATCCTTGCCAAGGATGAGGCCAGGGGTTAGAGTCCCCTCACCCGCACCAACTTATGAACCGCCGTTTGGCGGTTTTTAAGTTGGTCTGAGCGGCTCTAAATCCTGTCCGAAAAGGCCAGGGTGAGACAGTCCACCGGACTGTCGCAAGGAAATCTTCCGATGAAAACTATGTTTTCAATCGTGAAGTTTCGGGCTCGCCGAAGGTGAGTAGAGTCCCCTAATTTTCTCTCTCACCCGCACCAAATGGGAATTTGTTGCTAAAAAACGCTTGGTCATATCACCCCCCCCATAAATTTGCCATTTACACTGCGGAGTCTACGGAACAGAGGTAGAGGGGCATCCCGCCCCCCGTTTCAATCGAATTAAATTATCAAAAACATTAACTAAAATGAAACTTATGCATGTCCAGTAATTTAAGTTATACTTATACTTATCAACCATAAGTAAAAACAAAAATATGGCAAATGAACGAAAAACAGAAAATCTGGTCAGAGAACATCTCAGAAATAATGAGGTGCTTATTGTTGAAGAGCAACAGTCCGATAACCATAGAATAAATAAACTCTTAAAGCAGGCATCGAAAGGGGGAAACGGCAAGGGTTACCCCGAATTTATTTGTCAATTTAAGGAAAACCCTGACTTACTTATCGTTGTTGAATGTAAGCCGGATATTACAAAACACGAGAGCGGAACCCATGATCGCTATAAAGAATATGCCGTAGACGGTGCACTACTTTATTCTTCGTATTTATCAAAAGAGTATGATGTCATTGCTATCGGTGTAAGCGGTGAAACGGAGTCCGAGTTAAAAGTTTCGCATTTTCTACAACTTAGAGGTGAACCTGTCGCAGTAGAGAAATTTGGCGATAAACTTTTATCTGCCTCCGACTACTTAGAAGGCTACGAAAAAAGCCCAGAAAAGTTTAGGCAAGACTATCAGAGGTTACTAACTTTCTCTCTTGAACTTAACAAAAAGTTACACGGCTACAAGATACTGGAGAGTGATAGAAGCCTTTTGATCAGCTGTGTACTGATTGCTTTGGAAAACAAGGCCTTCGTTAAAAGCTATAAGGATTACACTAAGCCTGAAGACCTCGCACGCTAC
>CAMLDK010000086.1 GCA_946478995.1 uncultured Candidatus Saccharibacteria bacterium
CCGGCGCTGGATTACGTAGCCCTTAAGATGCCCCGATGGGATCTGACCAAGCTGAAAAACAGCAATTACCGTATAGGATCAGAAATGAAAAGTGTCGGCGAAGTAATGGCCCTGGCACGTTCCTTCCCTGAAGCCCTGCAAAAGGCAATCCGCATGCAGAACACCGGCAACAACGGCTTAAGCGACCATGTATACAAGTTCAAAAACCCTGCAGAAGAAATAAAAAACCCGACTTACCGGCGTATATTCGCGGTTTATGAAGCGTTCTCAAAAGGTAAAACGGTAGACAGAATCAATGAAATAAGCAAGATCGATAAATGGTTTTTGTATCAGATCAATGATATTGTCAAACACGAGAAACTGATTAAAAAATCAAAAGATTTAGATAAAAACGTGCTTTTAAAGGCTAAGGTGCTCGGATTTTCCGATAAAACCATAGCTAAGCTCACTAAATCTGATGAAGATAAGGTACGGAAAACCAGATTGTCTTACGGCATAAAGCCGGCTATAAAACTGATTGACACGCTGGCCGGAGAGTTCTCGGCTCAAACGAATTATCTGTATCTGACTTACAACGGAAAAGAAAATGATGTCGTTCCTCAGAAAAACAGCATTATCACGCTTGGCTCCGGACCTTATTGCATCGGCTCTTCGGTTGAGTTCGACTGGTGCGCGGTAAATACTGTCAAGACACTAAAGAAAAACAGAAAAAATACCATTATCATCAACTCTAATCCGGAAACGGTCTCAACGGACTTTGACATTTCAGACCGCCTGTATTTTGACGAGTTGACCTTTGAGCGGGTCAGCGACATAGTTGATTTTGAGAAAAACTCGCCGGTCATCGTATCGGTCGGCGGCCAGATAGCCAATAATCTTTCCACCCCTCTGGATAAAGCCGGCTATAAAATTCTTGGAACCAGCGCCAAAGATATAAATAACGCCGAAAACCGCAAGTTATTCTCCACCATGCTTGAGCATCTTGGAATTGACCAGCCAAAGTGGCAAGAGGTAACAACGCTCGCACGAGCTCGCAGCTTTGCCAATGAGGTCGGTTATCCCGTGCTTGTCCGGCCTTCTTATGTACTTTCGGGCGGGGCGATGAGCGTGGTAGAGTCTGAATCTGACCTAAAGCGATATCTGGATAAAGCGACTGATCTTTCCCCGGACCACCCGGTGGTTATTTCCGACTTCATTACCGCGGCCAAAGAGATAGAGATAGACGGCGTGGCAAACAACGGGGAAGTGGTAGTTTATGCCATCAGCGAGCATATAGAGCATGCCGGCGTACACTCCGGCGATGCCACGGTGGTTTTGCCGGCGCAGAATCTTTACCTGGAAACCATCCGCAGAATCAAAAAAATCACCAATCAGGTCGTAAAGTCGCTGGATATAACCGGTCCGTTCAATGTCCAGTACATAGCTAAGGATAATGCGATCAAAGTGATCGAATGCAATGTACGGGCTTCCCGCAGCTTCCCGTTTGTCTCCAAGGTAACCAAGCATAATCTTATAGACATAGCTACGCGGGCGATAATCGGCAAGCTTGAGCCGGGCACAAGGTACAACAATACGCTTGACCTTGATTACGTAGCCGTTAAGAACCCGCAATTTTCATACAACCGGTTAAAAGGAGCTGATCCTGTGGCTTCGGTAGAAATGGCTTCTACCGGCGAGGTGGCTTGTTTTGGCGACACTCTGGAAGAAGCCTTTTATAATTCCTGGCTGGCGACCGAGCAGGAAATAGCCGGAAAGAACATCTGCATCAGTGTGCCCGATGAGCAGAAATATAAATTTATAGACGAAGCGCACAGCCTTATAAAGGACGGTTTCAAACTTTTTGCCACGCCGGGCACTCATGAATTTCTGAAGGAAAACGGCATAAAGGCCAAGAAGCTATACAAGATCAAGGATAAGAAAGAGCCGTCACTGGAAACTTACATTGCTAAGCAAAAACTGGATTTAGTAGTGGTAGTGCCTAGGGAAGATATAGAAGATATAGACGGCTACACCATACGCCGTCTGGCCGTTGACCACCATATGCCGGTTATGACCAATGCCGAAACCGGCCGCCTGCTACTCAGAGCGCTAACTATAGAGGGTTTGATAAAAGACCAGCCCAAATCCTGGGCCGATTATTAATCTAGCTTATTTTTGAGGCTGCTTAGGAGCGAAGCTGATGCCCGGCTCGCCGGGAGCAGGTACTTCCGTGAAGGTGTCGAAACCGCCCATGATACTTCTGCGCGGACTATGCACGTTAGCGCATATGGATAGGCCTTCCACGTCGCCGTTCAATTGAAAAGTCCCTTCGGTGCCTTCAACCGGAACGATAATTTCAGATTCTACTATAGCCAAGGCCTCTTCGTCCCTTTCTTCGAGTCTTTTTCCTAATTTATAGTCAAGGCCGCTTATCGATATGCTGCCGGCTCGAATAGGCCTTTCAGAAACGCTGGAAAGACTGCCCGTATAGTTTTCAATTATCAAGATGCCTGATTTGCGCTCTGGCGCGAATTCAAAACTTCTGTTTGCGTCCGTCCCTATGAATATCATTAAAATCTCCTATAGTCTATCTCTTAAGTATATCATAAGCTACTTAAAATGTCAAAAGAGTGTCGATATTTTGCTAACAGCTGCGGAGCTTTGTTATTTTTTCCAATTTTGGGCGATCTTTGCGGCCTTTTGAGCGGCCAGTCCCAGATAATACTTTTCAGGGTTTGTGATTATCTGTTTTTCCTCGTCTGGAAATTTATTCCAATACTCACTGATTTCACTGTCGCTCTGAGCTTCGTCCGCTAGGGTAGAGCTTTTTTCAAGCGCTGTGTGCGCCAAGCGCCTGGAAGCTTCATGGGCACTGACATGACCGTGTTTTTCAAGCAGCAGATAAAGCGGTTCGGCAGCTATGGCGCCGCCTGTAAGCCGCAGATTCTTTTGCATTTGCTCTTCATTGACTTCGACTCTGCTCATAATCCTGGCGGCCCGCTTGGCCATATTGGCTAAAATTGCCGGAACAAGCACATAGAACCGTGAGTTAGCGGAATCAGTAAGGTCGCGCTGATGTTCGCTAGAAAGGTTAAGATTAGCGTTCAGCTGTTGCGACAACACCTGCTTGTGCATGCTGATCAGATTTTCAAAATTCCAGGGGTTCATCTTGTGCGCCATAGTGGAGGAGCCGGTCTGGCCGTCTTCGAATTTCTCGCGGACTTCGGCGATTTCCGTCCGGGCCAGATGCCGCATGTCATGGCCTATATTGGCCAAGATTCCCGAGGCTATCGTCATCTCATCGATCAAACGGATAACATACTCCGGCGGAGCGATCTGGGTGGAAGCTTCGGACGGCTTAAGGCCAACCTTATCTAAAATCGCCTGCTCAAATTTAATCGGATCTTCGATGAAAACACTCCGAGCGTTATAAGAGCCGGTCGCGCCGGAAGTC
>CAMLDK010000087.1 GCA_946478995.1 uncultured Candidatus Saccharibacteria bacterium
CACGGCATATTTAATACAGACCGGCTTGAAGGTAAAAAACCGCTGATGATAGCCGGCGGAATCGGTATAACACCGCTTCGGGCCATGCTGGAGGGCTTAGGCAAGAGAGCCAGCGACGCCATTCTAATCCACGCAGTCCGCACGCCCGACGACAAGACGCTGTCAACCGAACTTGCCGCAATCGCCAAAAAGACCGGCGCAAAAATACATTATGTCTACAGCGAAAAGGCTCCCCCGGGAGTAAAGTGCGCACATATTGATCTGCCGCTGCTCAAAAAATTAGTACCTGACCCTAAAGACAGAGTAGTAGCACTCTGCGGACCTCCCGCGATGATGAACGCCGTAGAAAACGAGCTTATAAAATTGGGTATCGATAAAAGCGATATACACACTGAACGCTTCGACTTTTCCGCCAAATAACTGATAGAATATAAATAATGCAGGAAACTCTTGTAATTTTGGATTACGGTTCGCAATATACCCAGTTGATCGCGCGGCGTTCCCGCGAACTGGGGGTTTACAGCATTATTTTGCCCTTCAACTCAACTCTTGATGAGATCAAAAGCCACAATCCGAAGGGAATAGTCCTCTCCGGCGGACCGAACTCCGTATTCGATGAAGGCGCGCCGGGTCTGCCAGAAGGAATACTGGAGCAGAACATACCGGTACTTGGCATCTGCTACGGCATGCAGTTGATCGCCCAGAAATTCGGCGGGGAAGTGGAAGAGTCCAAAACCCGCGAATATGGCAAGGCGATGATCATCCACAAAGACCACAGCGAGATTGTAAACAAGGCATTTGACGGCAGCACTATCTGGATGAGCCATGGCACGCATGTCAGTCGCCCTCCTGAAGGCTTTATAGTGTCGTCTATGAGCGATGACATTATCGCCAGCATCGAAAATACTGAAAGAAACCTCTACGGCCTGCAGTTCCATCCGGAAGTAGCCCACAGCGATTACGGCAAAGAAATTATCGAAGCATTCATTGATAAATGCGGTTTCGCCAAAAACTGGTCAGCGACTTCTATAATCGACGAACAGGTCAGCAAAATAAAAGAAACAGTCGGCGATAATAACGTGCTCTGCGCCTTGTCCGGCGGAGTTGATTCTTCAGTCGCAGCCACATTGGTAAATAAAGCCGTTGGCGGAAAACAAACCTGTATTTTCGTAGATACCGGGCTGCTCAGAAAAGACGAATATGAAGAAGTTCTGGAAATATACAAAGACCAGGGCTTGAATATAATACCCATCCGAGCCGGCGAGAGGTTTTTGTCCAAGCTTGAAGGCGTCAGCGACCCGGAGGAAAAGCGCAAGATAATCGGCAATGAATTCATAGCGGTATTTGATGAAGAAGCGGCTAAGATAGCGAATGTCGGGTATCTGGTACAAGGTACGCTATACCCCGACGTAATCGAATCGGTTTCGGTAAACGGCCCCTCGGTGACCATAAAGTCGCACCACAATGTGGGCGGTCTTCCGGAAAAGATGAATTTGAAGCTGATAGAGCCCCTGCGCGAGCTGTTCAAAGACGAAGTGCGCCAGATCGGCGCCGAACTAGGCTTGCCGGAGAAAGTCACTGCCCGCCAGCCATTCCCTGGACCAGGATTGGCGGTTAGAATTATCGACAAAATAACTCCGGAGTCTATAGCTGTGCTTCAAGAAGCCGACGCTATAGTGAGAGAAGAAGTATTGAGCGCTAAAGCCGAAGCAAATCTGTGGCAGTATTTCGCGGTTTTACTACCGGTGAAAAGCGTCGGGGTAATGGGCGACGGCCGGACGCACGAACAAGTCATCGCAATCCGGGCAGTAGAGTCAACAGATGGGATGACGGCCGACTGGGCGAAGCTGCCTTACGATCTGCTGGCAAAAATAAGCAGCCGTATAGTCAGCGAAGTCCGAGGGGTCAACCGGGTGGTTTACGACATCACCAGCAAGCCTCCCGGCACTATCGAGTGGGAATAATCGTCTGTTTAGCTATTTAAAATATAGGCACCTGCTTATGCTTGCAAAGCTAGAATTTTCTAATAAGATATAACTGGTTTGTAATTTTTGAAAGGGCCATGATATGGGACCACAAGGCTATGAAAAAATATGTAAAGAGCTTGAGAGATCGGGAATATCTGCTGAAGTTAGCCCTGTGCCAAAAGAAGGCGAGCCAGTAGAATACCTTACGGTAACTACCCCTAAGAGCCTCCCGCCCGAAAGAGTGTTGAATGCATTAATGGAAAAATTTCCAGATAAGAAAAAAGAATTAAAAGGTGGTCATGATGATATGCCTTGGTTAAAACCACTAGGTATTCAAAGGGGAAGTATTACTTTCCAGGACAGAAATACAGAATACGAAGCACCGGACTTCAGCTAATTATAGCCTATTGGGTTGGGTTAGTTAGGACAGGAAAAAACCATATATTAATTGCAAGCTATAGAACTTTGTTGTATTGCGATTTTGCCCCTGTTAGAGTAAGATAATAGATGAATGAGCGGTAATGTAACTGCAGTTGTGGGTCTTCAGTACGGCGATGAAGGCAAGGGAAAGATTGTCGATTATCTGGCCGAAAAATCCGAAGTAGTGATCCGAGCCAACGGCGGCGCTAACGCCGGCCACACGATAGTTTTAAAAAACGGACAGACTTTAGCCCTGCACCAAATACCCTCGGGAATCACCTACGACCAGACAGTCAATATCATAGGCAATGGCTGTTTCGTTGATCCTGTAAAATTGGCCGAGGAAATCAAAGACGCAAAATCAAAAGGTGTAAAAATTGATCCCGACAACTTCAAGGTCAGTAAAACAGCCCACTTGGTTCTCCCGGCTCACAAACAAAAAGACGCCGAGCGTGAAAAGGGAGATAAAGGCCAAGGTACGACCAAAGCCGGCATAGCCTTTACGGCAGCTGATAAGTCGCTCCGGGAAGGGATAAGGGCCGAAGCGATAGCCGAATCAACCAAGGACGATTTAATAAAGCTCGGCGGCAAGGAATTTGCCGAAGCGTCCTTTGAGATTAGCAATTATTTATGTGACAGCGTCGAGCTGATCCAGAAGCTTTTATCTTCCGGCAAAACAATCATGCTTGAAGGCGCCCAGGCTTTCGGGCTGGATATAAACCATGGCAAATACCCTTTTGTGACTTCGTCCGACACGACCGTTTCAGGCTTGATGAGCGGCAGCGGGATCAACTACAAGCAAATCAAGAAAGCCGTAGGCGTGGCAAAGGCAATTCCGTCCAAAGTCGGCGGCGGACCTTTTGTGACCATCATAAGGGATGAGCAAGTTGCCGACCGGACAAGAGGTGAAAAGGGCAAGGTAGACAGTGAGTATGGTGCAACGTACGGCCTGGAACGTGAAGTAGGTTTTATTGACCTTGTAGCACTATAGAGGGCGTTTGTATTTT
>CAMLDK010000088.1 GCA_946478995.1 uncultured Candidatus Saccharibacteria bacterium
CTATGTTTGAGGCGCCGTTGAACATAGTAGTCTGCCGGCGGTTCCAGAGGGACTGGACTTCACCGGGGGCCGAACCTTCGACTGTCAATCTATGCGGCACTATAGTCCAGCCTAATCGCACACCGGTAAAGCCGGCTAGTTTGGAAAAGCTGTTTATCTCAATCGCGCAGGACTCCGCCCCCTCGATCTCGTAAATAGACCGCGGCAGGGAACCGTCCGATATAAAGGCCGCATACGCCGCGTCGAAGATTATCACCGCATCGTTATCTCTGGCATAATCGACGAACTCTTTCAACTGCTCTTTACTCGCTACGTTACCCGTCGGATTGTTAGGAGAACAGAGGTAAATAAGATCCACCTTCTGCTTCGGAACAGCCGGGAAAAACCCATTGTCTTCCGTGCAGTCCATATAAACTATGCCTCCGTGCAGCCCGTTTTTATACCCGTCGGTTTTGCCGCCGATTACGGCGCTGTCCACATATACCGGATATACAGGGTCTTGTACCGCTACCACCGCATCAGCGGAAAATATAGACTGTATATTAGCCGAATCCGACTTAGCTCCGTCGCTGATAAAAAACTCATCCGGTTCCAATGACACGCCGTATTCTTTGTAATACTCAGCGAGCGCCTGCCTAAGGTCCGGATTGCCTCTTTCGTCTCCATATCCGGAGTAAGTTTCTTCTTTTGCCAATCTATCAACCGCTTCATGGAGCGATTTTATCACCGAAGGCGTTAAGGGCAGGGTAGTATCGCCGATGCCCAGCTTAATAAGCTTCGCGCCAGGGTTCTGCTGTTGGAATTCCTTGATTCTTCGGGAAATCTCCGGAAATAAATACCCTGCCTGCAGCTTCTTATAATTGCTATTAATCTTCGCCATTTGCAAATAGTATACCGTAAGAGTGTACGAAATTAATTTATCCACCGCTTTGTACACATTTTTTACACAGGCATAAAAAATCTTGTTGACCTGGAGCCTGAGTGAGAGTAAATTGGTGCATAGGAAAAGTGTGAGGTAATACGAGTACTTTTCCAAGAGAACAGGTCTTCACCGGCCTGTTTTCGCTTTTTATGGCTGGGTGAACTGTATGCTGAAGGCTACTTCTTCCGTCTGCTCATCAAGCTCATCTGTCTTTTTACTGTCTTTTTCGTCTTGGTTGCAAGCTTTCGGACTTTCTAGTTCTACTGCATTTTTACCGTCTATAAACACCAGTTTCGATACCTTGCAATTTTTGTCGCTTGTACTGAAATCATATACGGTTACCGCCCTGTCTTTTCTGGCTATATCCGTAGTAAATGAATCTCCCTTGGAGTAATCGCCGTTGCCTTTTGCATCGGCCACTATCCAAGCCTCGGACTCGGCTTTATATTGCAGGGAAGGGCCGCCGGAATATTCAGCCCTATAATCTTCTACGGATTCTATATTTGGCTTGAAATCTTTCCACGTGTTCGGGTAAAACAAGCTAAATTTATGCGACGGATCGGTATATTCCTGATACCCCTCAGGCGCCTTCAGCTTCTCTTGGGCAGAATCGGCGGTATCGGCATTTATCTGGTCAAGCTGTCCCTGCAGCGAGCTTAGTTTTGAATTCGCGCTTTCCAGCTGGCTGTCCAGGGTCGCGCTGGTTGTTTTTTCCTGCGAATACAAATAGCCGGTAACGCCAGCACCGGCAATTAAAACAAGCGTGAGCAGGCTGAACAAAACTTTCTTAGCTTTGCCTGTAGACGGCTTGGCTTCGCCATTAACTACGGGGATAGCCGGGCGTTCCGCATCTCGCGAATCTTCTATATTGTTATTTTCCATTTACTTAAGTCTTTATGCTTTTCAACTCTTATTATATCAAACCGGCGCTTATTTTAAGTTGAATTTGTTCTTTAAAGATAAAATTCCATCTAGCATTTCCCGACGCCACTCCCAAACAGCGTAAGCCGATGCTCCCGCAAAACTGAAGCCCGCTATAGCCCAACTGGTCTTATTTTCCGTATCGGCTGCAGATAATACGTCCTTGACTTTAGCTTGAGTTGATTCCGACGGCGAGCCGGCGATTTTGCGACACCTATTTGTTTCCGGATTCCTTTCTTGGCCGGGTTTACATGGGACCAAGGAATTAGAAGAGTTAAAACTTTTACATCTGTTGGTTTCCGGATTTCTAAATTGGCCGGCAATGCACGATTTAAGCTGCGAATCCGCACTTAATATGCTTTTGCAACGATTAGTCTCCGGGTTGCGGAACTTGCCGGCGGGACAAGGGGCAAGTCCTGCTTCAATGGCGATTTTATTGCAGCGGTTTGTCTGCGCATTTCTAAATTGGCCGGCGGGACAAGGCTTGATCTTGACTATTTTATTTTTCGCAGAAGGCGTTGATACATAGGTGATAGACCAGCTATTACTTGCTAGATCAAACGCCCATGCTACCTCATCCTCCATACCGCCGGGGTAGATAACCTCTTGTTCGGAATTATCACTATAAACCAAATAGACTGAGCTGTCGGAAGAATTGCTTAAAGTCAATTCGGTCAAGTCATTATAAAAGGCTTTATATTGACCCGGTGCAAGCGCTATGTCAGAGATAGTATACATTTTGTTTGAAGCCGTGGTTTGAAGCTGGCAGCCTTCCAGTGAAACATTTTTAGAAGTCGGATTATAAAGCTCGATAAACTCATGACCATTATCTGAGCCGGAAGGGTTGGGTAGAATCTCAGTGATAATAATACCAGCGCAATTACCGCCGGATCCGCCGCCCATGCCTCCGTCGTCCGGATCAGGTTCGGTGGGAGCAGGGCATAAAGGCACTTGCCGCAAGACCGCTGTCTCATATTCTGAAAAGTCAGACGAATTATTGTCCGTATCCACCATCGGTCCCGCTGATGTCAAAAAACAGCGGCTTAATGGCGCCAGTTCATCAGAAAAAGACGCTTTTACTTCCTTCTGGGTTGCGCTGCCCCAGCCAACAAGATCGATAAGTTTATCGCCTTTCATTATCCTGATCGAACCGCCGCTTTTAGCTAAGGATCCGCCTCCCGCATTAGCGGCAAAGTCATTGTCGGTTCCGGCAGTATTAAATGAGCTGTGTTTTATTACATAAAAAGACTGCGGGCCGATCACCTCGTCACTAAATATAAACATATTTCTAGTAGGATTTAAGCCGCCGTCATGGGAAGATGACAGATACTCGATCCGCCAATTGCCACCGGTGGTATCAACAGCTTCAATATCCGGATTAAATATCTCTATGTATTCCTCGGATCCCGGGCCGGTTTTTATCTTGCTTATAAGTAAGGCTTGGGTTGATTCGTCGCCCCCTTCCGCGTATACGGCAAAAGGTAACAAAGTGCTTATAAATACCAGTACAAAAGCAGTTAAGAAAAACCCTTTAATTTT
>CAMLDK010000089.1 GCA_946478995.1 uncultured Candidatus Saccharibacteria bacterium
GGAACGGATAGTATAAGGGAATTCATCTTCAGCAGGAATGACCGGCGAAAGCGCCCTTTCAGCCAAATAACCATGCCCGATCTCGCGCCTCCCCGGACCCATAAGCCGCTTTACTTCGCCAACAGTCCAGCCGGGAGCGTTATAGTGGTGCATATAGCGGCGCTCGCCTTCGTTTTCCATTGTATCTACGATCTGGACGTAGCTAAGCGGTGCCAGCGTAACTACATTCAAAGCCTGGGTGACTCCTCGTGTAAATATGCTGGAGCCGTGGGTTCTTGGCAGCAGTCCAACTTCACTGGAAAGCGGACGTATCTCGTCCATTGCCCGTCCGTCAGGCCTTATGTTAAATTCGGTAATTTCCTTACGTACGTCTTTATGAAGAGCCGAAGTGAATGCATCGTAATAATCATTTTTTAGATCAGCGAACGTTTCCGCGCCAAGTTCCTCAACAAATCTTTCCTCCATTTGAGCTTGTAAATCCCTGACCATCTGGTTTCTTTCCGGATAAGGAGCCCTCAGATTCTCGCCCAATTTGCCCTCAAGCCAGCTGTCTACCTCTGATTGAATTGTTTCGTCAGGCAAGGAAAGTTTATATTGTTGTTTTTCAACGCCTATTTTTTTGATCAATTCTTGCTGCAGCTTGATAGCCGGCTGCAAGTTCTTATGGGCAAATTCCAAAGCTTCTATAACTTCGTCTTCCGTAGCTTCGTTCGCCCCGGCTTCAACCATCATTATGCCGTTTTCCGTGCCGGCCACTACTAAATCAAGAGTACCGGTCTTTAGTTCTTCCGAGCTGGCAAAAGCCTTGTACTTGCCGTCTATCATGCCGACCCTCAAGCCTGCTACAGGACCTTCAAAAGGCGCGCCTGACAGCATAAAAGCGCTGCTCATAGCGATCATCGCCACCATGTCCGGACGAAAATCAGGATCCATTGAAAGAACCGTAGCTACTCCCTGGACCTGATGCCGGTAGCCTTTCGGCCACAGGGGCCGTATCGGACGATCGATCAACCGGCCTATAAGTATCGCTTCGTCGCTGGGGCGGCCTTCCCGTTTGATGAATCTGCTGCCGCTTATCTTGCCGGCGGCGTACATCTTTTCTTCATAGTCGATGCTTAAAGGAAAATAATCAAAGCCTTCCACGGGCTTGTCGTCTACCATGGCCGTGCCGAGTACCACCGTATCGCCATAGCTGGCCATGACAGCAGCCGTGGACCGGAAGCCTACCCGGCCTACCTCAAGGGTGAGTTCCTTACCGCAAAAATCTGTGCTTACTTTAGTAATTGTCTTGCCAAAGGGGTTAATGATTTGGCTCATAGGTTGTTATCTACCTTTCTTTTCATCACCACGGTTCAGGTATCATGCAATTGATATCTGCTTCCGCAGCGACGAGTTTAATTATCTTCTGATTCCTAATTTTTTAATCAGCATCAAATATTTTTTGGAGTCTTTATCGGCTATATATTTCAAAAGCCGTTTTCGCTTACCCACCATCTGAAGCAGTCCGCGCCTCGCGGCAAAATCTTTCTTATTGACCTTCAAATGTTCAGTCAATTCAGCGATCCTGGCTGTCAAAATACCTACCTGGACCTCTGGGGAACCAGTGTCTTTTTTGTCCTTTGCCAAATCAGCAACTATCTTTTGCTTCTTCTCAGTAGTAATCATCTGTTAGCTAGATTCTAGCATATCTGTTAGCTATGCGCAACTAAAGTTTGAAGGTTATTGAGGGCGTCCGGCATCTTCCGGCCCGCTCATAAGAGAGGCCATGTCGTGCATATGCAGGGCTAAAAGGGTCGATGCTTCTGTAGCGCTGGCGCGTGCCCTGCTTGTACTTTGATAGCCCCGATAGATGCCTGCCGCCACAAGAGCGCCGCCGGCTAAGAATGGAAGTTTCTTCCTTGCAGTCGCCAAAGCCACCAAAGAAGACATGCTTAGTAATAGAGATGCTTCCTTGTCGTTTTTCGCGCTGTCAGCACGCAAATCATTGATTCTCTCGCTAAGAATTTTCGCGGCTTCCGGATTTCCCAAACCGTTCATATTGTAAATTATATCAAATTTCTATGATTTTGTCAATATTTACCTCTGTCGGCTGTATGGCATAATCAAGCTTAAACTTATCTACTTCTGTCCTTTTTAACTCCGTTAGATAAGCGCCCGTGCCGAGCTTTTTGCCGATATCTTCCGCCAATGAGCGAATATACGTGCCGCTGGAAACACTGACCATAAATGATATATAAGGATACTTATAGGAAATTCGGTCTATATCATAAATGGTAATGTTTCTGGGTTCAATTTCGACATTTTTGCCTTCGCGGGCTAATTTGTAAGCTCTTTTCCCGTCCACCTTGATAGCCGAATATGCAGGAGGTGTTTGCTGCCCTTTACCTATAAAACTTCTAATGGCCTCTTCTACCTCTTTTATATCGGGCTTGTGAGAGGAAGCACTTTTTAAGTCTCCTTCGCTGTCACCGGTGGAGCTCGTCCAGCCAAGTTTCACGGTGGCCTCATAGGTTTTGTCCAGCTTGCTAAACTCTGACGCTCTTTTGGTATAACTTCCGACCACTAACACCATAAGTCCGGTTGCTAAAGGGTCCAGTGTACCGGTATGGCCGATTTTTACCTTTTTTCCCGTCTGTTTTTTGAGACTGTTCCGAACTTTGGCGACTACATCGTGTGATGTCCAGCCTTTTGGCTTGTCAATAAGCAAAATTCCGTCATGCATACCTAGAGCTTAACAGACAGGGAAATTTAAGATAAGGGCGTGATAGGAGGAGGCGCCGGAGGAGGCGGAGGGGGGTTAGAAGATTCGGCTGAATCGCCGGTGTGATCTATATCGTTCCCAAGCGGAGTGGTACCTATATCCTGTCTGGACTCCGGCCGGCCGTCGTCACTGGCGGCTTCCGCCGCTTTCCTGGCTTCCTCTACAGAAGGCCTTTGATCTGTCGGGGCAGGCGGCTGTTCTTCTTGAGCCAGATGAGGACTGGATACAGATTCTTCTATTTCTCTCAGGGTTTGGTCAACCTTTTGCTGAAGGGAGCTTGCGCGCTTTGCTGCTCTCTTTTTTATTTCTTCTTGTTCCTTATCAGCACCGATGATAGAAGTAGATTCCGGCATATTCGACAAAGGATCGGTAGAACCGGTGTATTGCTTCTCCTCAGCGACGGTATTTGCCGTTAGCTGACCGGTAAAATGCGGCGGTTCTGTTATTAGGCGGCCTTCGGGTCTTCCCTGGGATGATGGGCTGTCCTGACTAGGCCCCTCGGTGTCTTGGCTTTTAGATGATGGATCGGGTGGAGGATAAGGGCTTTCGGACAAATTAAGATTGTTGAGATACTCGTCGGTTAACTGGTCTGA
>CAMLDK010000090.1 GCA_946478995.1 uncultured Candidatus Saccharibacteria bacterium
GTGGCGGTAAAAACGAAGGCTAAGGCACCGAAGGAAAGTGACAACAAGAAGCATGCAAGAATGGCCAGCGCTATATTTTTGTATGGAACCTGCAGGTCTACGAGCTTTACTGATACTAAGGTTGTAAGCAGGCCTATTATGGTAACGAAGGACAAGGCCAGGATACCGGCCCCGACCTTAGCCGCAAGAAACTTGGTTCTTGAAACAGGTCTTGCCAGCAACGCCTCTATTGTCTTGTTCTGCTCCTCCTTGGCGATCAGGCCGGACCCTAAGCTTATAGCCAGTATTCCTAGAAGCAGCGGCAGAGTAATGAAGAATAACTGACTATTCAAATAGCCTACAGGGGAGAAGAAGTCCGTACTGCCGCCTAAAAGCTGGATGGCCGAATCAGACAGGTTGTCAAAGCTTTGTTCAAACTGCGCGGCATCCTGCTTGAAACTTGGATAAAAGATCAAAGTTATGAAAATCAGCGAGAAGGTTCCGAGCGACCACCACAAAATACTGAATTTGCGCTGAAAAATGGTCCACTTTATTAAAGGTGTCATTTTTTATCTCCTTTGATCTCGTAGAATTTTAGGAAATAATCTTCAAGGTCCAGATTGCGGGCGTCAATATTCAATACGTCATGACGCGCCAGAACGGAAAATAATGGTGAAAGCTTGCCGTTTATATGGAGCGTTACTTTGCCGTGGTCCTTATGCTCTACCCTGACACCGGGTATTTTTCTTAACTCCGCGACAGGTGTCTTATCGGAGAATGTTATGTCAAATGTCTGGGCGGCTTTTTTGGCCAGCTTAGACATGTCTTCTTCGCTCACAAGCTGCCCTTCGCGGATAATCCCTACGTGATCGCACATTTTTTGCACTTCTCCCATGATATGGCTGCTCATGAAAATACTTGCTCCACGGGCTTTGGCGTCATTGACCAGCTGATAAAAAACTTCCTGCATCAACGGGTCCAGGCCGCTCGAAGGCTCGTCTAAGATAAGTATCTGGGGCCGGTGCATGAAAGCCTGTATTATAGCGATCTTTTGCCTGTTGCCGCGCGACAGGTCGCCCAGCTTCTTATTCAGGTCGGCGTTCAGCAGTTTTGTAAGTTCCCGCCTGTAGCCTTTGGCCGGCGGTTGAAGCTCGCTCAGGTAATCCAGGTATTGTCTGCCGGTCATTTTCGGATATACCGCGAAATCTCCGGCCAGGTAGCCTACGGATTTTTTTATTTCCACGCTGTCCCTTACGGCATCCTTGCCCAGTATTTTTATTTCCCCTGAAGTCGGCTGGATAAAATTCATGACCAGACGGATAGTGGTGGATTTGCCTGCTCCGTTGGGACCTAGAAAACCGTAAACCTCGCCCGGCATTACGGATAAGGAAAGGTTCTTCAGCGCATAGACGCTGGTTCCACTGTAGCGTTTTGATAAATTTTTGATCTCGATACTAGCTTGGGCTTCTTTGACCATTCGCTAGTATTGTAACCTAAAATTTATCTATCTTTAAAATTACCGCTTATGTTCTATTTCATCCCAGCGGCGCTGCCAGAGACTCTTCGCTCTTTTTTGCCAGTCATGGCTGATCTCTTCATAGAACTCATCATTCCTGGTATCAGGAGTTTGATCGGGTGTCATTATATAGTCGATTTTATTCATAGTTTCTCCCTCCTACACTTCTACGTTAAATGTTTTTCGCTTTAGCTGCTCGTTCCTTATTGCCATGCTTTCGGCTCTGTGATCCCAATGGTTATGTATCTCCTCTTCTAGCTCATCCATATCTAGGTCGGATATTCTTAACGGCTGGTTTATAATTCTTAATTTACTCATATTAACTCCTCTACTAAATTTAAGCTGTTTTTTGAATAGGAGTTTTTCTTTTTATCACCTTTACGATAAGCTGATCGCCCCACAAGGTCGTTTTGACGCATGGGAATGTTTGATCCCGTGCCGCTAGAGCGCCGCTTATCAGACCCAGGCTTTCCGTTATGCCGCCCTGGCCGGCTATATGGCCGCTGAGATGACCGAGATGCGTGTCTAAGTTTTCCAGGGCATAGGCAGGCAGTTCGATTATCTGCTCTATTTTGCCCTTATTTTTTGAATTATTGTCTCGGCTGTTCATTGCTAATCCCCTTTGCTTGGCGCTTTCGCGCCTTTTTGCCTTGCCTTACTTAATCCTACCGCTATAGCTTGCTTCCGGCTTTTATACTTGCCTTCATGCTTATGCTCGTGAACGGCTTTTTCGACTTCTTTTTGTGACTTTTTACTATATTTAGTACTCATAAAGTCTCCCTAAATTAATGGTGGTGGAGCGGGCGTTTAGGCCAGACACGCTTAAGAGAAGCGCGCCTGGCAGGCCGAGAACCTTAAATGCTAGCTGCTTTCACCGCCTTTTTTAGCGGCTTTTTTGGTGCGCTCGTCGCCTGACTTGAACTGACCGCCGCTAGCTTTGCCCCCTTTGCTTGCGATTTCTCGCTGCTTGTCTTCGTCCATGCTGGCGAAGCCCCTGTTACTTGTTCCTCGTGCCATAATGCTACCCTCCTTTCTTCTCACATTAATTGGCATTTTTATCATAGAAAATAAGCATAAAAGAAGCAGTTAATTTAATCTTCAAAAAGTATGAAAAAGGTCCGGTTTATAATGTAAGAAATCTCACTGCGACAGTTTTAAGCGAGCCAATTTAACACGCTTTCGCTGAATTCTTTTATATCGTCAGGTCCTCTGCCGGTTATCAGGTTTTTATCGACTACTACCGGCCTGTTGGTCCACTCGCCGCCGGCGTTTTTAATATCATCTTCAATTTCACGCGGACCGGTAAGCTGTTTTTCTTCAAGCAGGTCGGCCGAAACCAAAAGCAGCGAGGAATACCCTGACACCGCAAGAAGCTTCCCGCTATCGAGGAATTCATTCGCCCAAGACTGAGCCTTTTCATTGATCCTCAGCCTGATGGAATTCAAGATTCCTCCCGGCAGGACTAGTGCGTCGTAATCATTAATATTCGCATCGGCAAAAAGAAGGTCCGCTCTCAAAGTTTTTCCGGCGTTTGCCCCGTTCATTGCCTGCAGACTTGTTTCATCCGTCGAAATGATAGTCACTTTAGAGCCGGCATGCCGAAGTACCTTGGCCAGCACGAGCAGCTCCTTCTCTTCAACGTAGTTGCCGGTTAAAATCGCTATACCTTT
>CAMLDK010000091.1 GCA_946478995.1 uncultured Candidatus Saccharibacteria bacterium
CCGGATACCGACGATACCGGCTGGCTTGGACGATCCGGTGACGGAGAGCCGGAAGTTTTACCGGCTAAACTGCCTAACCTGTTGTTAAACGGTCAAATGGGCATCGCTGTCGGTATGGCAACCAACATACCTCCTCATAACCTTAACGAAATCGTAGATGCTACTATCCATCTGATTGATAAGCCCGACGCTTCGCTTGAGGATCTCCTTGAATATGTAAAAGGCCCTGACTTCCCGACAGGCGGGGTCGTGTATGGCCGTGATTCTATCCGTACGGCCTTTGCAACCGGCCGTGGTGGAGTAGTGGTAAGAGGTGTAGCTGACCTGCACGAGACAAAGAATGGCCGCTATCAGATTATTATTTCTGAGATTCCATACACCCTGAATAAAGAGAGTCTGATTATTAAGATCGCCGACTTGGTTAAAGATAAAAAAATCGGTGGAATAAGTGATATAAGAGATGAAACCGCTCGCGGTGATGTGAGGATCGTTATCGATCTAAAGAAGGACGCCTATCCGAAAAAACTTTTAAACCAACTATACAAACTGACACCTCTGCAGACGACTTTTCACTATAATATGCTGGCGCTTATCGACGGTATCCAGCCCAGAGTCCTTGGATTGCAGGATATACTCCAGGAGTATATAAAACATCGAAAAAATGTCATTAGAAGACGCACGGAGTTCGAGCTTAAGAAAGCCAAGGAACGCGCACATATTCTAGAAGGGCTTAAAATCGCCCTGGATAACATAGATGAAGTAATATCTATCATCCGAGGCAGCGAAACAACTGACGATGCCCAAGAGAATCTAATGAAGAAATTCAAGCTGAGCGAGATTCAGGCTAAGGCTATTCTTGCCATGCAGCTTCGGGCGTTGGCCGGCCTTGAACGTAAGAAAATAGAAGACGAATTAGCGGAACTTCTCAAGATAATAGAGAATCTAGAGTCAATCCTAGCTGATGAAAAAAAGATAATGGAAATTATCAAAAAAGAACTGCAGGAAGTCCAAAAACAGTTCGGCGATGAGCGCAGAACCAAAGTTATACCTGGCGAGCTTGGTAAAATGAGCGATGAGGATCTGATTCCTGATGAACAAGTTGCTGTAACTCTTACATCAGCAAATTACATTAAGAGGAGTTCGATAGACGATTATAAGCGTCAGAATCGCGGCGGCAAAGGCAGAAGAGGCATGCTGACACGCGATGAAGATGTAATCGAGCATGTCATTAACGCCTCCACTCATGATTATCTTCTCTTCTTTACCAATAACGGTAGAGTTTTCCGTCTGAAGACTTATGAGGTCCCCGCGGCTAACCTTAACGCCAAGGGTATAGCGATTGTCAATCTCCTGCAGCTTCAGCCGGAGGAAACCGTCAGCGCGGTCATTAACATCAGTAAACAGTCGTCAAATGCTAAGAATCTTATAATGTGCACGATAAAAGGCGTTATTAAGAAGACACCTTTTGAGCAGTACAAAAATGTGAGGAATTCCGGACTCATCGCGATAAACTTAGATAAAGGTGACGAGCTAAAGTGGATAAGAACGACGTCCGGAGAAGATGAAATAGTTATCTCCACTTCCCAAGGTCAGGCGATCAGATTCCACGAAAAGGGAGCCCGACCTATGGGCAGGGTTGCAAGAGGCGTCCGGGGTATAAGGTTGCGTCCGGGTGACAATGTCATAGGCATGGACATAGTTGAAGAAGGTTCAAGCATCTTTGTTATTAGTGAGAAAGGTTATGGCAAGAGAACTAAAATTGCCCAGTTTACGGCCCATGCTCGCGGCGGGGTAGGTATAAGATCGGCGGTGGTTAACAGTAAAACCGGGGACTTAATAGGCGTGAAGACCTTATCTGGCGATGATCGCCAGGAAGCAATCGTTATATCAGCCTCCGGCCAGACCATAAGGCTTGGCTTAAAAGACATACCCGAGTTAGGCAGAGCTACCCAAGGTGTCCGTATCATGAGACTTAACGATAATGATAAAGTGGTGTCCTTGGCTTTGGTTGATAAGGTAGAAATTATTGAGGAAGACACTGATTCAGGCGTAAAAACTTCTAAAAAATCGCCTAAATAATAAAGTCAGATGAAGTATTTTAGCAGCCCTACTCCTCATTTGTTTGCTCATAGGGGCGGGAATGCTGCCGGCTCTAAACTGGAAAATACACTTCAGGCTTTTGAGTCTGCCGTAAAGCTCGGATATAAATTTATAGAAACAGATGTTATTGTCACGAAAGATAGACATGTTATTAATTACCACGGCTCGGCAAATATCCTTACGAAATTGATATTCGGCCTGGAAATAAGAAGAAAAGTTCAGAAGCTTACTTACGACCAAGTTAAAACGAACATTAACCTTAGCGGGGAACCTGCGCCTAAATTCGAAGACGTGATTTCCCGGTTTAAAACGGAATGTTTTTGCGTAGATATCAAAACCAATGAGGCCGTGGAACCCCTTGTCCGGCTGATAAAAAAGCAAAAAGCTGAGCATAGGATAATATTAACCTCTTTCAGTAAGAGAAGATCAGTTCTAGCTAACAGATTACTTCATGGAGATGGGTTCACCGGGGCGTGCCTCTGTGTATACCGATTGAAGGGGTATTTTATAAACCTATTCCCACGGCTGGCCTTATCAAGACTTAAAAAACAGGGGTTCAGCTATATCCATATCCCTTATCGCTGCATAACCAGAAGACTGTTAGAAGAAGCGAAAAGACAAGGGGTCAAAATCTATGCCTGGACAGTTAATGACGAAGACGCTATAAAAAAACTCCTTACTATAAATGTCGATGGCATAATCAGTGACGAGGCAAAGCTTCTCATTGGTTCAAAATAGTGAATACTTTATTTATAGTGTTGACATAGGGCCCTCGACTCCTGTAATATAATTTGAGCTTTCCAGGAGTTGTCTATTAGTTTCTCTAAATAAAAACCGGTGGACCTCTTTGAAGCGAACTTTAAAAATTTAGATAGTGCAAATCAACGTCAGTTCATTACCCTTAAATGGGTAAATTGAATTGTTTTAAATAGTAAGTCAGTTTAATCTGATGCTTAAGAACAAATTCTACTTTTTTGGAGAGTTTGATCCTGGCTCAGGATGAACGCTGGCGGCGTGCCTAATA
>CAMLDK010000092.1 GCA_946478995.1 uncultured Candidatus Saccharibacteria bacterium
CTACCAAGGCAGCTAAAGTGGTTGATTTTCCAGATCCTGTCGGGCCGGTCACCAGTACAAGGCCCCGGGGATATTCGGCGAATTTTTGTACTATCTTAGGCAAGCCGAGCTGGTCAGTTGTAAGTATTTCATTCGGGATCAAACGCAGAGCGCCGGCAATATTGCCCCGTTCATGGAAAGCATTTACACGAAACCGTCCAAGATCGCCGAATGCAAAGCTGAAGTCGAATTCCTTGTCTTTCAGCAAAATCTGCTTTTGCTCATCATCCAGGATCGCAAAAACAAGCGATTCAACTTGTTCTTCAGTCAAAACCGGTGCCCCGGAAACCGCGACTAAAGAACCGTCTACTCGAAGCATCGGCGGCAAACCGACTTGCAGGTGAAGATCAGAAGCCTTTTTCTTTATAACTTCTTCCAGTAGTATTTCTATTCTTACTTCTTTTTGTATTGTCATGCTATTTTCCTTTTGTTCTTCCCTAGGCGCCCCCCGCGGCAGCTACCCGGTTAATCTCCATGATCGTCGTATAACCGGTCAAAGCTTTTAAATATCCGTCTTCTCGCATGGTTACCATGCCATGTTCAACCGCCGCTCTTTGGATCTCGCTGCTGGTTGAATGCTTAAGTATAAGCTGTTGTATACTTTCGTCGACTTCAAAGACTTCATAAAGTCCCATTCGACCTTTGTACCCTCCTGGGGTATCAGGGGTATCCTTACCCTTGCATAAAGTATAAGCATTTTGAGTAGCCAGTGGCAAGTCAGAATATCCAAGCTCTTCGGCGACTTTTTTGCGGCTCGCTTCGTCCCTTGGCAGCAGCCGCCCGACGCTTTCTATAATCGCCTGTTTTTCAGTCAAGCTGGATTGATATGTCTCTCTGTTATCGGCTAGGCGCCTGACCAGCCTCTGGCCTATTACCGTACGTACCGTCGAAGCTATCAAGAAAGGTTCTATCCCCATATCCAATAACCTGGGAAGGATACCGGCTGCCGAATTAGTATGCAGCGTCGAAAAAACCAAGTGCCCGGTAAGCGCTGCCTGGATCGCCAAAGTAGCGGTCTCTTTATCGCGGATCTCACCTACCATCACCACATCCGGATCCTGGCGCAGGATTGAACGCAAACCTGAAGCAAATGTCAGCCCGACGGCGCTGTTGACCTGGATCTGGTTGATGCCCGGCATTTTATACTCAACGGGATCTTCCAGGGTGACTATATTTATAGAGTCATCCTTTATTTCCTGTATAAGGGCATAGAGCGAAGTGGACTTTCCAGACCCTGTCGGGCCGGAAGTCAGGATCATTCCGCTAGTCTGTTGAAGGCCTCTCCTTATGGTTTGTAGCGCCCTTCCTTTATAGCCCATATCCTCCAGCATCAGGCTGGTACCTGTTTTATCAAGCAGACGAATCACTACCTGTTCGCCCCAGACTGTCGGGGAAATAGCTATACGCAGATCAATAGCTTTGTCTGTTACGGCTACCGTGAAACCGCCGTCCTGGGGAATTCTGTGTTCATCGATTTTCAAGTTGCTTAAAATCTTTATACGGGATATCAGAGGAGCTTCGGTTGCTTTAGGCAGCTTCATGATTTCCCGCAATACTCCGTCTACCCTCATCCGGACTTTCAATTGTTTTTCCAGCGGTTCTATATGGATATCGCTGGCCCGGCTTTTAGCGGCATACTCTAAAATGGTTGACAGGGCTTTACTGATCGGTGAATCCTGTACGATCGTTTTTATGTTCTGTTTATTCTTCAACTGCTCTTCAGCTAGTTTTACTTCTTCCTGCTCTGCAGTGATAGTCGAGCCCATGACCTTGGTGACGTCGGCTTCGACATCATCGGCATACTGGTTTAATACTTGGCGTATGCCTTCCTCGCTGGCGGTATAGACTTTTAATGTCTGGCCTATTCTCTTGGATAAGAAGTCCACGGCCTGAACATTATCGGCATCCAGCATGGCTACAACCAGCCTGTTATTTACCTTGCCTAACGGCACGGCCATATATCGCTGCGCTATTTCTTTGGGCAGCAGCCTCAAGATTTCCTTTTCTATCTTAGCTTCGGAGAGATTTACATACGGTATATGGTTGACTTTGGCTATAGCTTTAGTCAAAGCCTCGTTAGGCACATGTCCCTCAGAAAGCAGAAGACCAAAGAAGGGCGTGGATGAACTCTTAGCCTTTGTCTTTAACTCGTTAAGTTTGGCAAGCGTAAGATATTTCTCATTAACCAGATAGTCTTCTACTTGTTTTTGGTTAGTTGCTGATAAAACACTCATAGCCTAAAATGGCTGGGTATTGTTAGAGTCACCAATCTCTATTAATTGCGTGGGGTTGATAGCATCATTATTAAAGACTTCCGGGTCGGGCGGCTGGAAATCCGAAGTAATGCGTTCGACGATCTCTGCCTTCAAGTTTTTACCGGTATCCGGCGCGAAGAAAAAATTAGAGATCAGCACTGAAACAACTCCGGCAAAAATTATAACTATAGCTATAAGGATGATGTCTTTTTGTTTTATCATCTCACTACCTCCGTACGCACATTGACCTGTCTTTCCGGCTGGAAGTAAGTTACGGCGTTAATGTTAAATTCCAGCTTATTATCATTGCCCTTGATTTCCAAAGACAAGATGTTAATAGGCCGTATGGATCTCTCGAATAGTCTTAACAGATCTTTGCCCTTCTGGCTGCTAGTTTTAATATTGACCGAGAAAGGCATCTCTACGGCCCCTGTTGACGCGGTTGTGCCGGATGCTTGCCCCTGGCCTGCCGGCGTATTGTTACTGCCCGAACTGCCGCTAAATGAAGCACCGCCGGCTGATGCGGCGCCCGAAGGACTAGCTTCTCCGGAATACAAAGCTTCATTATCCGTGCCGGTAATACCGCTTGGCGGGAAGCCATTGCCCCTTAGCAGCTTGTCTAAGCTGGAGGTCAAAGCAGGAAAATCATACTTACTAGGCAACGCGTCCAAGATGATCCTGGCGTTGTCTCCGTCCCTATCCGCATCACCCTGAGGATTACCGCCTAAGACATTCGTTGTAGCACCGGTGAATTC
>CAMLDK010000093.1 GCA_946478995.1 uncultured Candidatus Saccharibacteria bacterium
AAAAAGCAGCTACGCCTATTGAAACTCCAAAGGTTGTAAAACGCAACCCGGCCAGTATATCTGCCCGGAATCTCTTAAGACAAATAGGCGGCAGAATACTCAACATTCAACCGAACGCCCCGAATGTAACGGTTGCTTCCTCGATCGACCCGTTGTTTGCACAGGATACGCGCTCGGCCGTAATCGATACGGGCAGCAGTTTGGAGCCCGGTTCCAACGGCAGATATGTTCTAGAGGCATCATCTAGCGATATCGGTAGGAACGACAGGTTAGACCGTAGCGATGTTGATAGCATTAAAATTTCTTCAGGAAGCTATGCGGACGGCGGTCCTCTGGTTTCTTTAAATCTTTATCATACAGGCAAGCGCTTAATGGATGACCCTTTCTTCAGGCCGTTATTTGCTAATTCGTTTTACGTACGAGGTACGGTAATAGATGAAACAGGTTCACGCGCCCATTTGCTGGGCAGCACCAATCGCAATCCGTCGTTTATCGGAGAACAACTTAGCAAAGGAGAAGTTGCAGCTACAGGAACGGCCATGAGCAATATTATCAACGAAGCCCTAAGCAACCAGCCGACTCATACGATAGAACCTCCTTTTGATCCCATAGGAAAAACAGGCTGATCTATAATATACCAAGATAAATCTTAAAAGAGTTGCGTAACAGTTAAAGATTTGTTACAATTGTCGTCTAGTTATAATTTATGGCCAAAGCTAAGGAAGTAATAGAACTCGAAGGAAAAGTTATCGAGACCCTCCCGGGGACTCAGTTCCGGGTAGAGCTCCAAAACGGCCATCAAATCATAGCTCATGTCGCCGGTAAGATGCGTAAAAATTACATACGACTTGTCCCCGGTGATTCTGTCACTGTAGAGTTGACACCTTACGATCTAAGCAAGGGTCGGATTACATACAGAAAATCCTAACAATTTATTAAGCAGTGAGTTGCGGCTTTAAGGAGGCCGTCAATCCGTATGAAAGTACGTGCTAGCGTGAAAAAGATCAGCCCCGACGATAAGATAGTCCGCCGAAAAGGCAGGATTTATGTTATTAACAAGAATAAACCTAAGCATAAGCAGAGGCAAGGTTAATGGCCAGGATTTCAGGAGTTACCATACCTAACGAAAAGCAAGTTCAGATAGCTTTGACTTATATATACGGCATCGGACCGAAGTTCGCCCGTGATGTCTTAACTAAAGCAAAGGTAAACCCGACGGTACGTGTAAAAGACTTGACTGAGGCGGAAGTCGGTGAGATATCCGACATCATCAATAACGATTATCTTGTAGAAGGCGAATTGCAGAGAGTAGTAACAGGCAATATCAAGCGCTTGAAAGACGTGAAGTCCTACCGCGGAGCCAGGCATGCGAGAAGCTTGCCAAGCCGCGGCCAGAGAACCAAGACCAATGCTAGAACCCGGCGCGGTAAAAAAGTCACAGTCGGCGGCACAGCCAAGAAAGTAGCGGCAAAGACATAATATGGCAGAAGCGGAAGTAAAAACACCGGTTGAAGAAAAGGCAGGGGAGCAGCCCGTAGAACAAGAGGCAAAGACTCCCAAGCCGAAGAAGAAAAAGATTAAGCGAAGCGTGCCCTTTGGCCAGGTGCATGTTCTAGCGACGTTTAATAACACGATCGTAACGATCACAGACCAGCAAGGCGGAGCTTTAGCCGGTTCGAGCGCAGGCGCCTGCGGATTCCGGGGCAGCAAGAAAGGCACGGCCTATGCAGCCCAGGTTGCCGCCGAAAAAGCTATAGAAACAGCCAAGCAACAGTTTGGGCTAAGCAAGGCGAACGTATTCATAAAAGGCGTAGGGCTGGGCAGAGATTCAGCCGTACGAGCGCTCCAGTCCGCTAATGTCGTAGTTGAAATGATCCAAGATGTCACCAGTATTCCCCACGGCGGAACCAGGCCGAAGAAAGTAAGGAGACCATAATGGCCAGAGATAGAGGTTCAATAGTAAAGATGAGCCGCCGCGAAGGCTACGCTCTACACCCCAAAGCCCACAAGGCATTGGTCAAAAGGACATCCACGCCAGGGCAGCAGCAAAAAGGCTACAGATCAAAGCCAAGCCAGTATTCTTTGCAGCTTCGTGAAAAGCAGAAGGTTAAGAGGCTTTACGGTCTTCTGGAGCGGCAATTCGCCAAGATGATGAAAGAAGCCACCAGGCTGCAGGGCCAATCCGGCCAGAACCTGCTGCGACTATTGGAACAGCGGGCGGATAATGCGGTCTACCGAGCAGGTTTAGCTCCTAGCCGCCGCGCAGCCAGGCAACTAGTAACCCACGGACACTTTATGCTAAACGGCCGGCGCTTTGACATACCATCGGTCAGCCTGAAAAAAGACGATGTACTTATCCTGCGTGATAAAAGCAAAAAATCGGAATATTTTAAGCAGATCGATGACAACAGTCCGGCCCCAAGCGAACTGCCAAGCTGGATAAAAGTAGATCGTAAGAAATTTGAAGTAAAGATAACCGGAGAGCCTACAAGAGAAGAAGCCGAGCCGGATATCCAAGAGCAATTAATAGTCGAGTTTTACTCACGCTAAGTTTAAGAAGAAGGAGCAATAGCACATGTCAAAAACAATTCACACGCCCGGAGTAGTCAAAACGGAGGATCACTCGGAAAATCATTCTACGTTTAGCGTGGAGCCTTTGCACAGCGGCTACGGTATGACCCTGGGCAACAGCATAAGAAGAGTATTACTTTCCTCTATTGCCGGCGCGGCCGTAACCGCCTTTAGGGTAGAGGGTGCCAGCCACGAATTCACTACTTTACCGGGAGTAAAAGAAGATATCGTTGAGATAACCCTAAACTTAAAAGGTATAAGGTTCCGGGTGTTTTCTGACGAGCCTCAGACAATCACCCTTTCCAAGAAGGGTTCAGGCAAAGTAACCGCTAAAGATATAAAAACTACCGCCGACGTAGAA
>CAMLDK010000094.1 GCA_946478995.1 uncultured Candidatus Saccharibacteria bacterium
CGGCTTTACCTGGTACGGGCCGGATGATGATGTGCATTTCTCGCCGGATGGGGGCTAACTTATGCTAGGCAAGACAAAAATTAAGCTAAAGAAAATGGCTGTCATAATGCGCAGAGCCGCCTTGATCTCTTTGTGTTTAATAATCTTGCTGCCTGCAGCGGAATCCTATGCTATCAACGAAAATGATTACGATAACATCCATACTCCTTTCTACGACGAATGCACTATAGACGGCGTAGCGAATTCACTTGCGGACATGCCGGCCGGAGACCTGGCTAAAGGCCCGTTCTTACCCGACAGCCAGATACCCGGTAAAAACACCGAGGAAAAAATCTGGAATTATCTGATCGGGCTTGGTTTCGAGCCGGAAATAGCAGCCGGTATTTTGGGCAATATCAACCACGAAGGGTCCTTTCCGACTAATATCGAAGATCCTGCCGGCGAAACAAAAAACTGGAATGTGCTCCTTGGGCTAACCGCACAAAATCAAGGCTACGGGTTAATTGGTTTCACCCCCGGAAGGTCACTCGCAAAAAGTGATACTGTCGGCGCCGATTGGTCGGGTACGGCCAAAGTTGACGTGAATAAGGACAACTTTTATTTTATCTCCACCCAGCTGGCCGTTGTGTATGGTTACATGAAAAACTATAACGGCATATACGATAAGATAGTAAAAGCAAAAGACGAAAAAGATGCAGCGTATATCTTCTTGGACGAAGTCGAAAACCCCGCAGATCCGTCCGGTGAGACTCCGGAGAGGCAAGCTGAAGCTTCGCTACTGCTCAAAAGATACCGCAATAATAAAGTAATTTTCGGACAGCCGAAGAACGTATATGTTTTGGGCGACTCGATATCGGCGCGTGCTAGAACCACCATGAAGGCGGAGTTCCAGAAACGCGGCGCGGAAAGCGTAACGATCAACGCCTCAGCCAGCCGTTCAATTACAGCCAACGGGGTAAATCCGAAAACTAGCGGACTGGAAGCGGCCGATAAAGACAAGAAGAAGATAAGCAAAGCAGATAAAATAGTCATCCAGCTTGGTACGAATCAAAGGGACGCTAATTTTCAAAAATCAGTAGGTGATCTCTACGAAAAGATCCACGGCTATAACAAAACAGCCGACATCTACTGGGTGGGTGTCTTTTCCAAGGGGGGCAGCGGCGGATATGCCAAGATTGACAGGGGAGGTATAAATACACTGATTAAAAGCCAAGCCGGCAGCCTGGGCTTTAACTATATCGACACCGAAAAGGCGGAAATACCCCTTGATGACAGCGTCCATCAGACACATCCGGCCGGCAGTAAAAAATTAGTAGAAACAATAGCCGACTCAGTATTTGATAAAACTGATATAACATCAGCCGGAGCAACCGCCAGCCAGACTAACGGAAATTGCACCTGCCCTGTTGAAGGCGGCGATGATGACGGCGGTCCGGCGGAAGCCGGCCTGCACGGAGGCACAAATGCCGAGAAAATCTTTAATTACCTTATAGACAACGCCGGCCTGTCCGCCAAGCAAGCAGCCGGTGCCGTTGGAAGCCTGATGCTGGAATCGGGAGGAAATACCGAAAATATCGATCCTACGGCAGAAAATCCCAGTTCGCACGCATACGGTATTGCCCAGTGGTTAGATAGTAGAAAAACCGGCCTTGATGCGCATGCAGCCGAAAAGGGCGGGGAGATATCCGATCTAGCCATCCAGGCCAGTTATTTAGTCAAGGAAATGAAGGCCAATATTAACGGTTACGATAATGCTGCTTTTAAAAAGATCAAAACCGTTGAGAAAGCAAGCGTATATTGGACAAATTATTTTGAGGGTCTGGTGGTTGACGCAAGCCAGCAGCTTCATAGTGACCGCATCGATAATAGCAAGGAAATCCTAAGAAAATATGGTGATTATGGAGGGGGTGGCGGATCTTCCTCGTCGACAGCCCCGGGCAACTGCGCATGTGAGACCGTTACTGCTTCCGGAAAAACCGTGGTCATCGACCCAGGCCACGGACCCAGCAAGACCACGACCGATGCGGCCACGGGGCTTACTATGGTCGAGAGCGACAACGGGCAAGAAACCAAAGATGTCTGGGATGTGTCCCAAAAAATCAAGACTGACCTTTCAAAAGAAGGCTATAACGTAATTCTGACCAAAAAATCCATAGACGAAAATGTCACTTTCCGCGAAAGAGCAAAAATTGCCGACAGCAACAATGCCGCCCTCGCGCTGAGCGTACACGGAGATCCAGGCTTGCCCGATCCAGGCCAGATATTCGTACAAAAAGTAGGCCTATACAGAGGCTCTGGCAGCAATAAGACTGTTTTCACAGACGAAGCCGTGGCTAAAAAGAGCCAGGAGTACGCTCAGATATTCAAAGAGGAGAGGGAAAAAGCAGAGGGCGGCAGCGTAGTTATAAAAGACAACTCCTTCGACGGGCGGGCTGGATTGGAGCCAGGGAACATCCCTATGGTGCAGCTGTTCTCGAAGACCCCTTGGATATACAACGAAAGGAAAATGTCGTTTGACAAAGACAAATATGCCGACGGCTTGAAAAACGCTATCAAGAAAGTTTTAGGCTCTGGCGAAGCAGGCGACAGCCCTACCGGGCTTTCAGAAGGATGCGCTGGGTTAAACCCGGGAGACCTTACCGCCGCAGTAAAAGCTTACGCCTGGCCGGACCACCATAGTGCTCCCTATACAAAAATGATGCCCGATTATAAGACCGCTGTTAATAAGGCTCAGTCTGAGGGTAGGTATGTAGGTGGTGGTATAAACCCCGGAATAGATTGCGGAGGCTTTGTTACCACCCTTATGGTCGATTCAGGCTTTGAGACAAGGTATAATTCTAGCGGAAAAGGAGGG
>CAMLDK010000095.1 GCA_946478995.1 uncultured Candidatus Saccharibacteria bacterium
AGTCCAGAGACGCGCACGCCAGAACCTTGGCGTTCCTAGCACCATTGCAGCCATCCTTTGGTTTCTACCCGGTTAGTGTTTCTGACGCGGTTGAAAATGCGTCAACAATAAGATATGTAGACGGTTGGATAACCCGGGCCGGTATAGCTACAGGCGTGGCTTTATCTTCTTCAGCTGTCGAAAAAGAGACAGCTCTTTATATAGAAAAACTAGAAGAGTTAGGCGTTTGGCCGACCTCAGAGCCTATGCCTAGCGCAAAAGAGCTTAGCGACAGGATTTTAAAAGATTTTATCCGTAGCGAAAAAGCTGCAACCCCTAAAAGAAAGTTTTTGAAGCGGCTGATTCTTGAGAAGTCTCTTCCGCAAGATTAATTGGTTATTTATTGACTGTAACTGTTGACACGTCCTCAATATTTATTTAATATAGTATATGTAAGAAGTAGTGGCCGGCTTGTTGTATTGTCAAAAAATCTCTGACAAAATCACAACAAAGCACGCAGTAATCTTCGACGCTAACAAATAAAAACCATCATCCGTACAGTTGTCTATATAACTTAGACGCTGTTTGCAAGTTACAAATTATTTAAGGGAGCGCTAACGAAACGATATATGGCAAAGACTAAGGCTACTACACAAAAAATAAAAACCGATGAAAATAACAGGATCAGTTTTGACGAAAGCACCGATCTGCTTGGCTTGCCGGATTTGGTAGAGCACCAGAACCGTTCATGGCAATGGTTTGTCGACGAAGGCCTTGGCGAACTATTGGCAGAGATCAGCCCGATCGACGATTACACCGGAACTAAGCTTTCTTTGAGCTTTAAAAAGTATCATTTTGAAGATCCAAAGATGACCGAAGCCGAAGCCCGCGAGAATAATGTAAGTTTCGAAGCCCCCCTTAAGGCTCAAGTCCAGCTGACAAACAAAGTTACCGGCGAGGTCAAAGAGCATGAGATCTACCTTGGTGATTTCCCTTGGATGACCAGCCGCGGTACGTTCGTTATCAATGGCGCGGAGCGTGTCGTGGTAAGCCAGCTGATCCGTTCGGCTGGCGTTTTCTTTACGGCCGAGTTATCCGGCGGACGGAACCTATACGGCGCGAAAGTCATACCCGGCCGCGGAGCCTGGCTGGAGTTTGAAACTGCTGCCAACGGGGCAATCTACGTCAAGATAGACCGCAAGCGCAAAATTCCGGTGACTACTCTGCTTCGTGCTCTTGGAATGAGCGAAAAAGATATGGGAGAGGCTTTCAAGCATGTGAACCAGGGCGAAGTTGATTATCTTCAAACTACTTTAGACAAAGACCCTGCCAGCACTAACTCCGAAGCACTTATTGAGGTTTACCGCCGTCTGCGGCCGGGTGACCTGGCAACGGTTGATAATGCCAGAAGCTTGCTTGAGAACATGTTCTATAACTTTAAAAGATTCGATTTTTCACGGGTCGGACGCTACAAAATCAACAAGCGCTTAGACCTTGATGTTCCAAATACCGCCGAAAATCGTATTATGCGGCTTGAAGATTTAAAAGCTATCGTCAGCGAAGTAATCCGGCTTAATTGTACCCAAGACCCTGCCGATGATATAGACTCGCTGGCAAACCGCCGCGTCAAGTTGGTTGGCGAACTGGTGCAGCGCCAGTTCAGGATCGGCCTGCTGCGCATGGAGCGGAATACCAAGGACCGCATGAGCATGAGCGACATCGAGACCGTTACTCCCGGACAGCTTATAAACGCCCGACCAGTAGTTGCCGCCGTACGTGAATTTTTTGCCAGCTCACAGTTGAGCCAGTTCATGGATCAGATTAACCCTTTGAGCGAACTTGCTCACAAAAGACGTTTGAGCTCTATGGGCCCCGGTGGTCTTTCCCGCGAACGCGCCGGTTTTGAGGTCCGCGATGCGCATGCCACCCATTATGGACGTATATGCGCCGTGGAAACTCCCGAAGGCGCTAACATCGGCCTGGTTTTGAACCTGGCTAATTTTGCCCGGATCAATGATTACGGTTTTATAGAAACGCCTTATAGAAAAGTAATCAATGCGGTTAGTGCAAAGGATGCCATCGGCCATATTGCCAGGGTTGATCTGGAAGATGAAAAAGGCAAGGCCATAGTCAAAGCCGGCGCGAAGATATCTGCCGCCGACGCAAAGAAGCTGGCTGCCGTGAAAAGTAAAAAAACTTGGCCGGTCAAGGCTAAGGTCAGCGACAAAATAGAATACCTGGGTGCCGCCGACGAAGAAAAGACGGTGATAGCCGGTGCCGGAAACGTCGTGGATGAAAACGGATATTTTGTTGAAGAACGTATTGCCGCCAGGGTTAACATGCAGGTTGGAGAAACCGACGCCGACGATATTACTTACATGGATGCCAGCCATAATCAGATCATCGGCTCGATCGCCGGGCTTGTACCATTCGTTGAGCGCGACCGTGTCGACCGGGCATTGGTAGGCTCTAACCAGCAGAAACAGGCGGTACCTTTGGTTCGCCCTGAATCGCCGATTGTCGGTACGGGCCTGGAAAAAGCCGCTGCACTGAATTCCGGCCAGGTGGTCTATGCCGAAGATAAAGGCGAAGTAATCAGCGCCACCGCCGATAAGCTTGTGGTCAAATACGGCAGCAAGAAAGTTAATTATGCTCCGCAGCACTTTGTCAGGAGTAACGAAGGCACATGCATAAACCAGCGCGTAGTCGTAAGTACCGGGGACAAGGTCAAAAAGGGTGACGTTCTGATT
>CAMLDK010000096.1 GCA_946478995.1 uncultured Candidatus Saccharibacteria bacterium
TTAAAGCCGGGCGAGTCTAAAAAAGTTACTCTGAATGTAGATATACCGGAAGATGCCACGCCGGGAGCTTACTATGGAGTGATCCGTTATGCGGCTATTCCAAAAGGCGGTGTGCTTAGCGACAGGGAAAGGCAGCTTGCACTCAATGCCAGCGTCGGACACCTGTTGCTGATAGAAGTGTCCGGTGAAATCAACGAACAGATTCAGATTGACGGCTTATCTGTAGGGAAGGACGGCCAAAACGGTGAAGTCACTTCAGGCTCGGTTTTCCTCTTCGGCGCACCTAATAAATCACTGCTGACGATCAATAATCTGGGCAATGGCTTTTCCCGTCCGTTTGGAACCATTACCATCAGCCGGATGTTCGGAGGTGAGGTTTACAGCTCAGAGGTGAATGATATTCAGCCCCGGGGTATAGTTCTTCCGCATTCCACCAGAGTATTTACAGACGATATCCAAGGGGTAAAAATCCCCGGCCGCTACACCGCGACCGCAGCCATAGCTTACGGTAATGGCGGCGAGGTAGTGACATACAAGACCTCGTTCTGGTATTTGCCGATCTGGTTCCTGCTTATCATAGGGGCAATATTGCTTGCTATGACCGCATGGTTTTACCGAAGATATAAGAAACAATATGTCTCGGGTGCCAAGAAAAAACGCAAATAAAGCCGAAGGGGCGGGTAACCTTAGGCAGAGGATCATGAAACTAGCTTCTGCGACTGAATATTTTATGATCATGGGTTTTTCTCTGCTGATAATGTTCAGCGTGGTGTCCAGTGTTTACGCCGCGGAAGAATCGGGCTCGGTCGGTTTGGAAGGTAAGGTAAGCGCGCCGCCGCCTAGCCGGGCGGCAACCATCACTTTTCCTCGCAACGGGCAGACAATAACTGAAACGCCGGTGGAAGTAACGGGTCTATGCCCGGCAGATGTCACGGTTCGGATATATAAGAATAATGTTTTCGCAGGTGCCGCGCAATGTGAAAATGGAAGTTACTCCGTACGTATCGATCTTTTTGCAGGCAAGAACGAGCTTGTCGCCCGGGTCTACGACGACCTTAATCAGCGCGGACCGGACTCTAACAAGGTAACAGTAACTTTGCCCATAGAAGGTTCATCGGCCCAGGATAAAATCTTATTAACCTCTGCTTTTGCTAAGAGAGGAACTGATCCGGGGGACGATTTGACTTGGCCCATGACGCTTAGCGGCGGCAAAGGTCCATATGCTATCACCGCTAACTGGGGCGACGGAAAAGAGGCTGATGTCTTATCCCAAGCTACGGCCGGCAACTTCAATATTGAGCATGTATACGATAGCCCGGGCGTGTATACGGTTATCGTAAAAGCAGTGGATGTTAATGACAAGGTAGCTTTCCTTCAAGTAGTCGGCGTATCTAACGGTAATACCGCCCAAGGCCAGGCGGGGGATGATTCGTCGGGCGGCCAGGCCTTCACGAAGATACTGTGGCAGCCGGCCTTAGTGGTAATCCCTTTACTGATATCGGCTTTCTGGCTTGGCCGCAAGCACGAACTCCATGTACTTAGAAAGCGGCTGGAAAACAAATAAAATCTTAATTCCCGCCAAAAATAGTCCGATCGGACCAGAATGGACGGAGAATTGTTGATAAGGAATAGTTTTTACAGGATAATAAATAACCATGTCTAAAAAAGTTTTTGTTGGTATGAGCGGCGGAGTCGACAGCTCTGTGACCGCCGCATTGCTAAAAGACCAGGGATACAAGATAACCGGCGTCTATATGAAAAATTGGACGCAGGATATCGCCGGCTTTGAGTGCCCTTGGCGGCAGGATTTTGAGGATGCTAAAAGAACGGCTACCAGACTTGGAATAGATTTTCTTGTGTTTGATTTTCAAAAGGAATACAAACAAAAAGTCGTCGATTATATGATCTCTGAGTATAAGACCGGCCGGACTCCAAACCCTGATGTTATGTGCAATCAAGAAGTGAAATTCAAGCTTTTTTTAGATACCGCACTTGAGCAAGGAGCAGATCTGATAGCAACCGGACATTACGCTAAGACAAAAGATGGCAAGCTTTCCATGGCCGATAATAAGCCAAAAGACCAGACATATTTCTTATACAGGGTTAGCGAGCAGGCGCTGCGAAAAACACTTTTCCCGATCGGTGATTTCGCAACGAAAGATGAAGTTAGGAAACTGGCTAAAAAGTTTGCACTGCCGACCGCGGATAAAAAAGATTCCCAGGGTATCTGTTTTGTCGGCGAAGTCGGCATAAAGGATTTTTTGAGCGAATATGTCAAAGCCGAACCCGGATCGATTATCGACCAAAAAGGACGTGAAATAGGCGAGCATGAAGGGGCTATATTCTATACGCCGGGCCAGCGGCATGGTCTCAGTGTCGGCGGAGGATTGCCTTATTACGTCACAAAAAAAGACATGGAGAAAAATATAGTTTATGTCACAACCGACCTAGATGATGAAAATCTATGGTCTAGCAAGCTTACTTTGGAGAATTTGCATTGGATCAATGAAAAGCCTGTGGAAAATAAAAAATATAAGGCGCGCTTACGGCATCGTGGTGCGCTGATAGATTGCACTATAAAAGAAAATGAGCTTTCTCTGGCAGAAGAAAACCGGGCCGCCGCCGCCGGCCAATCCGCCG
>CAMLDK010000097.1 GCA_946478995.1 uncultured Candidatus Saccharibacteria bacterium
GGCGCCATAAATAGCCCCGGGACCGCGAAGCTGCAGGTCAAGTTCGGCCAATTTGAATCCATCCGATGTATTCTCAAGCGCTCGTATGCGCCGTCCGGGCGGATTTGAATCGCTCATCAGAAGGTAGCAATAACCCTGGTGTTCTCCCCGGCCGATGCGGCCGCGCAGCTGGTGGATCTGAGCCAGGCCGAAGCGCTCCACTCCCTCAATCAGCATGATGCTGGCATTGGGTATATTAACCCCTACTTCAATCACGGTAGTTGAGACCAGGATGTCTATTTTCCCTGCGGTAAAATCATCCATTATTCTTGTTTTTTCGTCTGTTTTGAGCTTGCCATGAATCAGCGCAACGCGGCGGTGTGTGAATATCTTTTCAGAAAAATCCTTAAAAACCTCTTCCGCCGATAAATAATGCATCATATCGGACTCGCTGATAAGCGGACAGACGACGAACATCTGTCTGCCGTCCTGAAGCAATGCATCAAGCTGTTTATAAAGATGGCTTTTTGAGTTAGGCGAGATTATCTTTGTGATCGGGCGTTTTCTGCCCGTCGGCATTTCGTCTATGACGGATATTTCTAGTTCTCCGTAAACGGTCAGCGCCAGCGAACGCGGGATAGGCGTTGCCGTCATAGAGATAAGGTGCGGGAGATGACCGGCTTTTTCAAGCAGTGTTTTGCGCTGCTGTACGCCGAACCTGTGCTGCTCATCAATGATAGCCAGCGCTAAATTGTTAAAACCGGCTTTTTCAGCTATGAGTGAATGCGTGCCGATTATCAGGCCGGAAGAGGAAGATCCTATAGCTTTCTGGATCTTTGCCTTTTGCGCGGGTTTCATAGAGCCAAGTAGCAGATGAACCTGCTTAGTCAGGCCGAAAGGCTTGAAAAGCTCACAAAAAGTCTGGAAGTGCTGTCGGGCCAGGATTTCGGTAGGTGCCATTACCGCCGCCTGCATACCTTGCTTTATAGCAAGCAGACAGATCATGGCGGCAACTATGGTCTTGCCGGAGCCGACATCTCCTTCAATCAATCTGTTGGCCGGCACATTTTTTTCTAAATCCTTGAAAATCTGCCAGGCAACTTTCCTCTGGGCATCGGTCAGGTCATAAGGCAAAGAGTCGACAAATGATTTGATCAGCTTTTCATCGAAGGGAATTTTCGGAGCCAAGGCCTTTAAGTTGTCTTTTTTATTTATTAGCGCGCTTAAGACCAAAGTAAAAATTTCCTCGAAAGACAGCCGATGCTTGGCTTCAGCCAGATCTGGCGCGGATTTCGGGAAATGAATGCCAAGCAAAGCCTTGCCTCGAGGTATCAGCCCTTGTTCCTGGATAACGACTTCCGGCAATATCTCGGAAATATCTTCCATATCTTTTCTGGCCGAGGCTACCACTTTGCGGATCTGGTTCGATTTGAGACCTTTGGTTTCCCGGTAGATAGGCACTATCCGGGCAGTGTTGAGCGGGAAATCACTGGCCAGTTCCGCGCTTGGGTTCATGATAGCGAACCGGCCGCGGCTTATCTCATAAGTGCCGGATACGAAATATTCGGTGCCGGCCTTCAATGCCTTGGCGCGATAAGGCTGGTTGAACCAAACCAAGCGGATGCTGTCGGTATCGTCCGACATGACAGCTTCGGTTATATGCATCCCCCGCCGGACATACCTGCCGTTTACTTGCTTGACTTTGGCTTTTATCGTCACCGGGCCGGACTTTAAGTCGCGTATCTTGCTGACAAGAGAGAAATCATCATATTTTCTGGGGTAATAAAATATCAGGTCTTTTTTTGTCTTTATACCTAGAAGATTAAGCTTTTGGGCCAGCTTCTCTCCCACCCCCTTCAGACTCGCTATGTTCTCGTCCATCTTCCTCATTATAGTCTGTATCAGACTCTGCTGACTCAAAAATTTCGGCAACTTCCACGCCGTGCGCCTCCAAAAACGTTCTCATCTTTGGCAGCAAAGTTCGTGCCTGCGAAATATTATGCGGAGTAGATGTGCCATGGGGCTCATTGATCCCGGGTGTTTCATCGGCTATATCGGCCTGGCTTTTAATAATCTTGGCGCATGTTTCTATGTCATCCAGGCTCAAGGAAAGAGTTTTCGGAGAACCGTCCGCTTGAAGCCAGCTATCCAGCCTGGCAAGCAAGGACGGCTTGTCCGAATCCGGCCCTTGCTCACCGCCCGGCCTGTTCTTCAAAACGGTCCTTACCAAGCCTGCCGCTCCGCGGTCGCCCCAGCCGTCTCGCTCCAGACGCAATACTTCTCCATCTCTTCTCATCGAATTGTAGATTATACAATAAGTTGGATAAAATTAAAGATACTAAGGGAAATATATAGCCTGCTCTACGAGGTGATACTGCGAGGTAACCGGATCAACTCCTCTGCCAGCCCAAAATGAGTCCGCGAAAAATCATGAGGCTTTAAATCTGTAATATGACTTCTTTGGGGAGGCTCGCCGTTATTCCTGTCCAATGTAATAGTCTCTGCTACGCGGCCGGTCGTAGCGGTATCAAATAATACTCCTTTTAAACCTAATGCTACTTTCCTCCAACCGGGCGAAGACATTACGGGCAGCTTAGGAGCCATGGATCTTTTAGGATGCGTAGTTGTCCTCCT
>CAMLDK010000098.1 GCA_946478995.1 uncultured Candidatus Saccharibacteria bacterium
GTGCCAATACTGATATTTCCGGCAGTACCGGAGGCAGTGCCGGTATCAAGAGTCAAGGAGCCGGAATTACCGGAAGCAGCATTACCTGTCCTGACCGTTAAACTACTGGTATTGCCTCCGCCCGTGAAATCGGCTGTCTGAACTTTGTTATTAACAATAACCGCACTGTTAACACTATCAACTCTAAGATAATCAACTCCACCGCTTGTATCACGCACCCTGAATGCAGCCGTGCTCGTACCCGCCCTATCTACCGCTGTAAGACCTAACAATGTATTGATAGGAGAGTTCAAGGTTATACCCGAGGACGATCCGCTCTGAATATTTATAATTCCGGCGGCACTGTTGCCGATAGATATATCACCGGTTGAAGTACCGGTATTGATATTGGTAGCAAAGTTAGAGGAAGCGTTAAGGTTTATAACCGCACCGGATATATTTGCACCAGCTTGTCCGGTCAGAAGACCGCCTGCCGTAAATGCGTCGTCGGTTTGCAGAATATTAGTACCGCCGTCGTACAGATTCACATCTGTGCCTAGCAAAATCCCTCCGCCTGAACCCTGTACATCCAGCTGCAGCTGGCCGGCGGAGCCTATCTGCAGTACATCGGTACCGTTAGCTTCTACTTGGAATTCACTTGTGGAACTGGTGGCGATATTAATTCTGAAGTTAGAGTCAGTGGCGGTATTGGCCAAGGTTACAGCCAAATCTTTATTGTTTGCCGTAGTTATGGTGCTACCGCCGTCGTAGGCTTCTTGGAGGTTGGTAGCAGAAACGCAGTTTATCCATGAACCATTTTGATAACACCTGAATTTATCCAGTGTAGTATCGTAGAACATTCCGCCATCCACTCCGGCAGGTTCATTAGCGGTCGACGCGGAATCCAGTACCAGCAATGTCGTGTTTGCAGATGAACTGTCGTCTCCATCACCGATAAGAATACGGTTGTTGCTGGTGTTCGCGGTAAATAAATTGTTTGATGCTCCGGAATCCTGAATCACAAACGCAGTAGCCGAATTAGACCCCTGTACGGTCACTCCGTTGGATCCGGTTGCCAGAAGAATTCCTGAACCGCTATTACCGATATTTATTTCAGTGGCAGTATTAGCACCGATATTGATAGCTGAAACAGTAGTTTGAGCCTTTAGGATAAACCCTCCATAGGTTGTATCCGCATTGGTGTAATCAATGTTATTCAAGTCATAGTCAAGTGTCGTAGTAGTACTGCCGGTATCGTACATCACAGTGCTGTCAGGGGTCAGGCCACGGGAATGAAGTTCAGTCCAACCGGCCGGGGTATCCCAGATATGAGTTCCTGAATCTTCTTCAAGCGATCCCACTAAGACTTTCCAGTCGTCTGTGAGAGGAGTCGCAGCTAAATCATCAGTCCAGGTATTGTTATCATTGCTCTGTCTTGAATCAGACATGGCCCCGGCTACCGGCGTAACACTGCTAACACCATCCATCTCGTCAACGACAACATGGTATCTCTCTAAATCTTCCGCGCCGGCGTCGGCCGTGACCTGCATGTTGCTAGGCGGAGAGCCTGTCGTATAAGCATAGAATGCTCTGTGCCCTACGCCCCATCCGGTATTTCTATGGAATTGACCGGTAATCGGTGTCCAGCTGAGCGAACCGCCCGTCACGGTCACATCGCTGCCGTCAGCAGCCATAGGCTGGTTATCTGATTCCCAGAAAACGTAAGCTATCAACATCCTGTTAGCATTCGGTGTAAATGTACCTCCCGGCGTATATGATGCCGTGCCTATACCGGTACTAGAGCTTGCAGAAGTACGGTTGATCCGTGAAATGGTAGATGAGCTACCAGCCTGAGAATCGATATAAGAGGTTTTTAAAGTAGCGTTTTCAACGATGATATCCGAGTTTGTCGTATCCGCCCGGAACAAAGGAGTGCCCCCGGCGTTTTGAATCAAAAATGCAGCCGTGTTGTCCGTACCGGGCTTGAAGGTAAAGCCGTTAGCGCCCGTGGCAGTAAATGTACTTGCGCCCGTGGTGGTTAAGTTCCCTATGTTCACCAGATTCCCTGAAGCGTCTATTCTCTGGGTTCCTCCGGATGCTCCAGTGTTTATACCAGTAGTGGCGTTGACAGTACCGCCGGTTATCGTGCCGGTAGTGGTGATGGCATCTGCTCCGGTGTCTATAGAGCCGAATCCGGAGGTTATACTTCCGGCATCAAGCGCGCCGGTACCGACGATAGCTGTAGTCACAGCATCATTGACGTCTAGCAGGGCGGCGTCCTTGCCGTCGAGACGATTTAGCTCGGTGGCCGAAAGAGTAATTCCATTCAGAACAATAGTAGAACTGTTAGAGCCGGTAAGAGTCAGAGTGCCGGTAGCATTGCCGATAGAAGTACCAGCGGTACCGGAGACGTTGATGTTGGTAGCACCTCCGGTGATAGCCAGTCCGGCATTTCCGGTTAGAAGACCACCGGAGGTAAAGGCGTCGTTTGTAGCTAGTAGATCTGTTCCTCCTCGGTATAAATTCACATCGTTA